>JAFAYP010000376.1 GCA_019240305.1 Solirubrobacterales bacterium | reverse complement strand
CCACGGCGCTCGCGGCCGGCTCGAACCTCGTCGTGGCGGGACCGCGACGCACCGGGAAGACCAGCGTGTGCGACGCCGCGCTCGGACGGCTGGTCCGGCGGGGGTTCTATGCCGTCAGCATCGACCTGTTCCGGATCGCCAGCACGGCCGAGTTCGCCGAGGCGCTCGTCGCTGGAACCCTGTCGAATCGCTCGGCCCTGCGCCGCGTGATCCAGCAGACGCGGCGGGCCGGCCGCGTGGTGGCCGACGCGCTGCAGACCTCGGCGGTGCTGAAGTCCAAAGCGCAGCTCGGCGAGGAGATCGAGATCGTCTTCACGCCGGGCGCCGCCGCTCGCGACCCGGTGGGCTATCTCGACTACGCGCTTAGCCTGCCCGGACGGATCGCCGAGGCCGACAGCAAGGACGTGGTCGTCTTCTTCGACGAGTTCCAGGAACTCGCCGGCCCTCACCAGCCGTACGGCGACGCCGATCGGCTGACCAAGCGCATGCGCGCGATCTTCCAGCGGACCACCGGCGTCAGCTACCTGTTCGCCGGCAGCCTCGAGCACATGATGCGCGACCTGTTCACGCCCTCGCATCGCGCCCTTCACCAGTTCGGCGGCTTTCACCCCCTGCGCCCGATCGACGCCGAGGCGTGGCGCGGCGGGCTGAGCGAGCGATTCACCGCAGACGACTGCCAGGTCGAGCCCGCGGCGCTCGAGCGGATCATCGAGTACGGGGAGGGCCACCCGCGAAGCACGATGCTGATCGCCCAGAAGAGCCACCTGGCCACGCTCGAGCTTGGCACGCGCGAGGTCGATCTCAGCGTGATCGAGCAGGGGATGCTGGGCGCCATGGCCGCCGACCGGATCGCCCACGAGCAGATCACCGAGCGGATCCGCCGCGCGCACAAGCTCGGGCTGGTCGTGGCCGAGCGCGTCGCGCGCGGCCAGCCGGTCTACACCGCCCAGCCCCGCGGGGCGGTCCGGCGCGCGCTTGAGGCGCTCCGAGACGCCGGGATCATCGACAGCGCAGGACGAGGCGATTGGCGCTTCTCGAATCCGCTGCTGCGGCGGTATCTCGAGGCGTTGGCACCGTTTGAGTAGTCTGCGCCACCGCTGGCGCATAATGCGCCAGATTGGCTGCATCGTGGTCAACGCCTACGCTTAGTGGCGTGGCCGAAGGCTCCCCCCTCCGCGTTGCCATCATCGGCGCTGGTCCCAGCGGCTTCTACGCCGCCGGCCAGCTGCTGTCCGTAGCGGAGCCTCAGTTCGCCGTCGACCTATACGACCGGCTGCCCACGCCCTACGGGCTCGTGCGTTCCGGCGTGGCTCCCGACCATCCGAAGATCAAGTCGGTCACGCGGGCCTACGACAAGACCAGCCAGCACGAGCGCTTCCGCTTCTTCGGCCATGTCGAGCTCGGGAGGGACGTCAGCCGCGCGCAGCTGCTCGAGCACTACCACGTGGTCATCTACACGCTGGGTACCTCGATCGACAAGCGGCTGGGGATCCCCGGCGAGGACCTGGGCGGCTCGCACCCCGCGACCGAGTTCGTCGCCTGGTACAACGGCCATCCCGACCACTGCGGCCTGGAGGTCGATCTGCAGGCCAAGCACGCCGTCGTGGTCGGCGCCGGCAACGTGGCCCTCGACGTGGCGAGGATGCTCGCGCTCGCGCCGTCCGAGCTCGAGGTCACCGACACGGCCGACCATGCCATCGAGGTGCTGCGGGCGAGCGGCATCGAGAAGATCACGATCCTCGCGCGCCGCGGTCCCCTGCAGGCCGCGTGGACCAACCCCGAGCTGCTCGAGATGGGCGAGCTCGAGCGCGCCGATCTCGAGGTCCTCGGCGGCGAGCTCGATGAGCGCTCCGCGGCCGCGCTGGCCGAAGCCGACAAGACCCGCCGGCGCAACGTCGAGATCATGCAGGACTACGCGGCGCGGGCCCGGACCGGCAAGCCGATCATCGTGCGCTTCCACTTCCTCGCCTCCCCGGTGGAGCTGCTCGGCGACGAGCACGGGCACGTGCGCGCCGTCCGGATCGAGAACAACGCGATCACCGCGCGCGAGGACGGCTCGCTGGCCGCGCGCGGCACCGGAAGCTACGAAGAGATCCCAGCTCAGCTGGTGTTTCGCTCGATCGGCTACACGGGGCAGCCGATCGCGGACGTTCCGTTTGATGAGCGGCGCGGCCTGATCCGCAACAAGGAGGGACGGGTGACCGACCCCGAGGGCCGGCATCACATCGGCGAGTACGTGTCCGGCTGGATCAAGCGCGGGCCCTCGGGCGTGATCGGAACCAACAAGAAGGATTCCCAGGACACCGTGACCAAGATCCTCGACGACGTCGCGGCGGGACTTATGAACGAGCCGGTGTCCGATGACATCGACGGCATGATCGCCGCGCACTGCGAGTTCGCGGTCACCTGGCAGGGCTGGCAGGCGATCGACGCAATCGAGTCCGCGGCGGGCCAGGCGGCGGCTCCCGCGCGCCCGCGCGTGAAGCTCACCGACTGGGAGCAGCTGCGCGAAGCCGCCCGGCAGGCGCTCTCGGACCAGAGTCGGCGCTGAGGCAGCCGCCTCGCTCCTCAGCGCACCGCGCCGGACATCAGCCCGCGCACGTAGTAGCGCTGGAGCAGCAGGAAGATCACCAGGCAGGGCACGATCGTGACCACGACGCCGGCCTCGAGCAGACCCCAGTTGATCGCACCGAGCTTGCCGGTCACCAGCGTCGTCAGGAACACCGGCAGCGTGTAGCGCGACTGGTCGGAGAGGAAGATCAGCGCCGCGAGGAACTCGTTCCAGGCCGAGAAGAAGGCAAACAACGCGACGGTGACCACCGCCGGCTTGGCCACCGGCACCATCACGCGGCGCAGCGTGGCGAGGGTTGACGCACCGTCCATCGCCGCCGCGTCCTCGATCTCCTGCGGGATCTCGGCGAACGCGTTTCGCATGACGAACAGCGAGAACGGGAGCTGGAAGGTGATGTAGACGAGCGTCAGGCCGATCAGCGAGTTCGCCAGGTGCAGGAACACGAGCACCGAGTACAGCGGCGTCAGCAGCGCCTGGAAGGGCACCATCAGCGTCATCAGCGAGCCCAGGAACAGCAGCGTGCGGCCGGGGAAGCGGTAGCGCGCGAAGCCGTAGCCGGCGAGCGTCGCCACGATCACCGTACCGACGACGGTGCCGAGCGCGACCCCCGCGCTGTTGATCACGTACTTCCAGATGTCTGCGTTGGACAGCGCGCGGAAGTTCTGACCGGAGAGGTGCTGCGGCAGGTAATGCGGAGGGGTGGCGGCGGCCTCGCTCGAGGTCTTGAGCACGGTGAGCACGACCATCGCGAGCGGGAACAGGAACATCAGCGCCACCAGCCCACAGATCGCCCACCACGCGATGCCGGGCATGGCCTGGCGCAGTAGCGAGCGCCGCCGCGGCGGGGTCCGGCCCAGCGTCGCGCTCGTCGCGCTCATCGCTCGGTCTGGTCCCGCAGCAGGTAGAGCTGCACCGCGGTGATCAGCATCAGGATCACCATCAGCACCACGGACATGGCCGCCCCGTAGCCGAGCTGGAAGTTCACGAACGAGCTGTTGTAGATCCAGTAGACGACGGTCAGGGTCTGGTTGGCCGGCTCGCCGTTGGTGATGATGTAGAACTGGTCGAAGGCGAGCATCGAGCCGACCACGGCCAGGATCACCGTCAGCGCGATCGTGCGCCGCAACAGCGGCAGGGTGACCCGGCGCATTGTCGTCCAGCGGCCCGCGCCGTCGACCGAGGCGGCCTCGTGCACATCATCGGGGATCCCCTGCAGCCCGGACATGAACAGCAGCATCGTGAAGCCCACGGTCTTCCACACGATCATCAGCACCACCGCGAACAGCGCGAGCGTGCGTGTGGAGAGCCACTGCACCGGCGAGCTCGTGATGCCGAGCGCCTGCAGCGTCTTGTCGAGCAGGCCCACGCCGGGGTTGATCAGCCACACGAACAAATAGCTGGCGGCCGCGAACCCGATCACGTACGGCATGAAGAACACCGTCCGGAAGAACCCCACCCCGCGACGGTTGCGCCGCACCAGCAGGGCGAGACCGAACCCGAGCACGATCAGGATCGGGGTGACGATCGCCGTGTACTCGACCGTGAACCCGAGGCTGCGCCAGAACACGGGATCGGACCCCATCGCCGCGTAGTTCCCAAGCCCGATCCAGCTCGTGTGACCGAGCAGCGGCCAGCGGTGAAGGGACATCCAGATCATCAGCACCAGCGGCACGAAGAAGAACACCGCGACGAACGCCAGCGCCGGGGAGACCAGCAGCAGCCCGATCAGCGCGCGGCGGCGGCGCAGCGAACGCGCGCCGGCGCGGCGTCGCGACCCGGCGCGGCCGAACATCGAGCGCGATGCGGCGAGCGCGCCCATCAGCCGCGCCTCAGGATGCTCGACATGGCCGACTGCGCGGTGTGGATCGCGCTCTCGATGTGCCCGGCGAACACCGCATCGTCGAGCATCGTCACCCACGGCCCGGTGGCGTCGTTGATCAGCGCGTTCTCCTGGACGCTGTAGACCGCCTTGCCGGCGTAGAGCTCATTGGCCAGCAGGTGGTAGACCTGGTTCTTCGGTGCGTAGTAGCGATACGCCACGTCGCGGCGGATCGGAATAACCCCGACGTCGCCGAAGTAGCGTTCCTGCACCGCCGCCGAGGTCACCCACTCGATGAACTGCCATGCCGCCTGCTGGTGATGCGAGCTCTTGGAGACCGCGATCGCGTCTCCGCCGGCGAACGACGCGGTTCCTCCGTTCTGGCCGGGCAGCGGCGTGGCCGCCAGCGGCACATGGGGCGCGTCCTGGTGGAGCGTCTGCACCCCAAACCCGCCGGTCGAGAACATCGCGACCTTCCCGCTCTCAAACGGAGTGAACTGTGTCGTCCCGCTATCGCTCGGCGACGCCGCGGGCACCAGGTGCTTGGCCCACAGCTCGTGGTAGAAGCGCAGGGCCGCCGCCACCTGCGGCTCGGTGAGCGTCGGGTGCTGAGCGGTCGCCGAGCCACTCAGGATGTCGCCGCCGCTAGCCCAGATGAACGGCAGGAAGGTGAACACCGCACAGCCCCCGCAGTCGCCCGAGAAGTAGAACCCCTCGCGGCCCTGGCCGGTGGCGGTGACCTTCTCCGCATCCTGCACGATCTGGGCCCACGTCCGCGGCGGGTTGTCGGGGTTCAGGCCAGCGGCCCGGAACAGCGCGGTGTTGTAGAACAGCACCGACGCATCTCCGCTGAACGGCAGGCCGTAGAGCCGGCCGTCGTAGCTGGAGTTGTCGATGTGCGAGCGGTCGAATTGGCTGAAGTAGCTCAACCGGTGAGCGCGAGCGGTGAGATCGGCGAGCACGCCGGACTCGGCGAACAGCGGCATGTAGACGACGTCGATCGAGGCCAGGTCCGGCCCGGAGCCGCCCGCCACCGCGATCCCGAACTTCTGCACGAAGTTGTTGACCGGGATGATCGTCAGCTTGATCTGGATCCGCGGATGGGTGTGGTTGAACGCGTTGACCACGCCGGCGATGAACGCCGACTCGTCGCTGCGCGCCCACAGGGTGAGCGTCGTGCCGCCGTTGGCTGAGCCGCTGCCTCCGCATCCGGCGGCGAGCACGCCGGCCAACAGCACGATGAGGAGCACGCGGCGCACGTCACTCCGCCAGCGGGATCCAAACCCGCATCGGGCCGGGCGTGCGGTTGCCCCAGAATGCGTAGGGGATCGCGGTCAGCGACATCGGAGACGGCTCGGCCGGACTCGAGCCGTCGGGTCCCACCACATTGGTGGCGAGATACGGCCAGGCGCCTGGATCGCGAGGCGCCGGGTCGTGCACCGCGCCCGCCCGCAGCGCCACGCTGCCGGGCACAGGATCCGAGATGGGTTGCTCGGTGATCGGCGCCGCGGCATCGAGGCGCACGTCATCGACGCTCACCCCGGCCGCGAGGTCGGCCTGCTCGATGCAGTACACGAGCGGCCCGCGCTCGAGCGCCGCGCACCCGCGAACGGCGTCGATCCGGGGATGGGGTGTGAGCACCCGCGGCGTCATGTCGAGCGCGAGGATCACCTCGTCGCCGGGCCGCCACGCGCGTCGCAGGGTCACATACCCGGCCCGTTGCTCGACCGCCACCGACTCGCCATTCACCGTGAGCTCGGCGCTCGGGCTCCAGCCCGGGATGCGGAGCGCCAGCTCCCAGGGGGCGGACGGGGAGTCCGAGACCCGCACCGCGACCTGTCCCTGCCACGGGTACTCGGTGTCGATCTGGAGCGCGACCCTCCCAGCCTGCGGGCAGTCACTCGCCAGCCGGCCAGGGGCGTACTGGTGCAGCTGCACTCCGCCCTCGTCCGCGGTGGCCAGGTAGTACTCGAGGCTGGCCAGCAGCCGCATCACGTTGGGTGGACAGCACGCCACGCGGTACCACGGCTGGCGGCGCGCGCCCCGCTCGACTGGGTCCCGGTGGTCCTCGCGGACTTGCAGGGGGTTGACGTAGGCGAAGGCTTCGCCGTCGCACGAGAGCCCGACCAGGAACGCGTTGTACAGGGTCCGCTCGAGCAGATCGGCGAAGGCTCCCTCGCCGGTCGCCAGCAGCATGCGCCAGTTCCACATGATCGAGGCGATCGCCGCGCACGTCTCGCCATAACAGCGATCCGGCGGCAGCTCGTAGCGGTCGCCGAACGCCTCGTCGCGGTGATGAGCGCCGAGCCCGCCGGTGAGGTAGGTCTTGCCGCCCACCATGTCCTCCCACTGGGCCTGCATGACGTCCATCAGCGCGGGCTCGCCGGTCTCCAGGTAGAGGTCGGTGACCCCGGCGGCAAGGTACAGAGCACGTACCGCGTGGCCGGTCACCTCGCGGGCCTCGCGAACGGGCACGTGGTCCTGGTAGTAGCTCGGGCCGTAGTGGCCCGGGCCGAGCAGCCGGTGCCCGCGCTGATCGATGAAGTACGCCGCGAGCTCCAGATGGCGGCGGCGGCCGGTCAGTCGGTAGAGCTCGACCAGTGCGGTCTCGACCTCGGGATGGCCGGGCGTTCCGGGTCGTCCGGCCACCCGGAACGTGGCATCGATCAGCTCGACGAAACGCTCGGCGATCTCCACTAGGCGATCATCGCCGAGCGCCCGGGAGTGCGCGACCGCGGCCTGGATGAGATGCCCGGCGCAGTAGAGCTCGTGGTCCTGCGCGAGGTTCGAGAAGGGCTCGCCCGGGCGATTCACCTGGTAGTAGCTGTTGAGATAGCCGTCCTCCTGCTGGGCGGTGGCGATGAGCGCGATTGCCCGGTCGGCCTGATCGGCGAGCTCGGGATCCGGGTGGCGTCCGAGTTCCCAACCGACCGCCTCGAGCCATTTGTAGACGTCGGAGTCCATGAACACCGGCCCACGAAACGGTTCCGATCCCTGGCCGGCGGCGGCCCGGAGGTTGTCGAAGTTGCCCGACGACTCGAGGTGCCCGACCGCCCCGGGCAGCAAGCGCCGGCGATTCACCTCACGTCGCTCACCCCACATGCCGCCGGTGATCTCCGCCTCGTCGAACGCGAGGGGGTACAGGCGAGCGTGCGGCGAGTCCCGAAGCGAGACCGGGCCCGACGCCGGCCTGCTGGCTTTGGCGCCGTGCGTCGCGACTCCACTCACGCCTTCGCCTCCGTCAGGCGGCGCCCGCTCTCGGGGTCGAATACATGCAGGTGGCCGGGTTCGAACCACAGCTTGATCGAGTTGCCCTCGTGGACGTCGCTGTTGATGGGTAGGCGGGCCACCAGGTCGTTGCCGTGCCGCCGCCCGACGGGATCGCCCTCGGCGTCATGCGACGGGTCGATGGCCTCGCTCACCGAGGTCTGATCGCCGAGGTCGAAGTGGGCGTAGTACTCCGCTCCCATCGCCTCGAGCACGCTCACCTCGCCGCTGAACGTCACCGTGCCATCGGGCATGCGCTCGGTGAGCGCAGCGTCCTGAAGGTGCTCGGGTCGTAACCCGATGATCACCCTGTCGGTGCGATCCCCGTGCTCCAGCGCGTCTCGCAACCGGCGGTCGAGCGCCACATCGCCCAAGGGCGAGCGCAGCGTGTCACTCTCGACCTGCGCGGTGAGCAGATTGATCGCCGGCGAGCCCATGAACCCGGCGACGAACAGGTTGGCCGGCTGCTCGTAGAGCTCGCGAGGGGAGGCCACCTGCTGCAGGATGCCCCGGCGCATGACGGCCACCCGGTCGCCGAGGGTCATCGCCTCGATCTGGTCATGGGTGACGTAGACGGTCGTCGTCCCAAGCTGGTTCTGGATGCGCGCGAGCTCGGTCCGCATCTGCGTGCGCAGCTTGGCGTCCAGGTTCGACAGGGGCTCGTCCATGAGGAACGCCTTCGGATCTCGCACGATCGCGCGCCCCATCGCCACCCGCTGGCGCTGACCGCCGGAAAGCTGGCCAGGCCGCCGGTCGAGGTGCTCGGTGAGATCGAGTATCTCGGCCGTCTCCTTGACCTTGCGCGCGATCTCGTCCTTGTCCACCTTGGCCTGCTCGAGCCCAAAGCTCATGTTCTGGCGCACGGTCATATGCGGGTACAGCGCGTAGTTCTGGAACACCATCGCGATGTCGCGGTGCTTGGGCGGGAAGTCGTTGACGAGCTCACCATCGATCCACAGCTCGCCGTCGCTGATCTCCTCCAGGCCGGCGATCATCCGCAGCGCGGTCGTCTTGCCGCAGCCCGACGGGCCGACCAGGATCATCAGCTCCCCGTCGCCGATCTCGAGGTTGAGGTCCTCGACGGCGAGCGTCCCGTCATCGAATCGCTTGGTCAACCCCTTTAGGGCTATTTCAGACACTGCAGCCTCCTCTCGTCACTTCAGACCTGTCCCCGCCACTCCCTCGACGATCTGGCGCTGGCCGAGCAGGAAGACCATCACCAGTGGCAGCGCACCGAGAACTGCTGAGGCCATTTGCAGCGCGTTGATGATGCCGGTGCCACTGATCACGGTGCCCAGCCCAACCGGGATGGTCATCATGTTCTGGTTGGTCGCGGACAGGAACGGCCACAGGAAGTTGTTCCATGTCCACACGAAGGTGAAGATCGCCACCGCCGACACCGCCGAGCGTGCCAGTGGCAACCCGATCCGCCGATAGCACGTCCACCAACTCGCGCCGTCGACCCGCGCCGCCTGATCGAGTTCGATCGGCTGGCCGTCGAAGAACTTCTTGAAGATGAACACGGCGATGGGCGCCGGCACCTGGGGCAGGATCAGCGCCCAGTAGGTGTTGATCAGGTGCACCGACTGAAACTCGCGAAACAGCGGCACCATCAGGGCCTGGGGCGGGATCATGATCCCGGCGAGGATGGCCGCGTATACCAGGGGCTTGCCACGGAAACGCTGGCGCGAGAGCGCGTAGCCGGCCATGCTCGCGGTGAACACGGTGAGAACCGTGACGATCACCGCCACGATCGCCGAGTTGATGTACCAGCGTCCGATGTCGGTGGCCGAGAAGTCCAGTGAGTACGCCGACAGGGTGAGGTGGGGAATCGCCCAGCTCACCGGGATCTTGATCGTGTCCGGCTCGGCTTTGAGAGACGTGTCAAGCGCCCACGCGACCGGCACGAGCCACAGCAGCGCGAGCGCGATGACTACACCGGTCACACATCGCCGGAACAGGACGTCGGGCCGCTGGACGAGCTGCCGGTCCCTGGCTTTGGGGGCGGCGGGACGGCTAGGGGTTTCTGCAGCGTGCGAGCTCATCGACTAGACCCCTTTCTCCTGTCTGCGGACAAGCGCCAGCCACGCGAACGAGATCACCAGGATCACCACGAACAGGACGAGTGACGCAGCCGAGCCGTAGCCGACCCGCCCGCTGGTGAAGCCGTAGTCGTAGATGTACTCGAGCGCCACTCGGGCCGAGAAGTTAGGCCCACCTCCGCCCTGGGTGATGAGGTACACCTGGTCGAAGATCTTCAGGGACGCGATCACCTGGAGCACGGCGACCAGCGTGATCGTGCGGCCGAGCATAGGGATCGTGATGCGCCGGACCTGCGCCCACCAGCTCGCGCCATCGAGCTCGGCTGCCTCGTACAGGTCGCGCGGGCTGTCCTGCAGCCCGGCTACGAACAGCACGAAATTGAACCCGATCGTCCACCAGATCGTGACGATCACGATCGAATACAGGGTGAGCGTCGTCGAGGAGAGCCACCCCGGAGCGCCCAGCCCGAAGAAGTGCAGGATGCCGTCGAGCAGGCCGTAAGCGGGCTCGTACATGAACGTCCAGATCAGGGCGATCACGGCCGAGGGCAGGATGTAGGGCAAAAAGAAGGCCAGGCGGAAGAACCACCGGCCATGGCTCAGCCGGTGCACCGCGATGGCGAACAGCAGCGGCAGCACGATCAGAAACGGCGTACTGACCAGCGTGAACAGCACGGTGTGCCACATCGCCTGCCAGAAGTAATCGTCGGAGAACAGCTCTCCGTAGTTCTTCAGCCCCACGAACGTGCCCAAGCCCGGGATGACCAGGCTCGTGTTGAACAGGCTCATGATCACCGCCAGCACGAGCGGCAGGATCAAGAACAGCGCATAGAGGACGAGGAATGGCGCGACGAATCCGGCTCCGGCGAGCTCGCCGGCACGGAGACGATCGGGCCGAGGACGGCTGACCGGCCGAGCGGTTCTCGGAAGGGCTGCCGTACTCATACCGGCACCGGCTGGGTCGAGAGGTTTCGCAGCGCCGAGTAGAGCTCGTCGTACGCCGCCTGCGGAGTCGCCGCGCCGAGCATCACCGCCGCGACGGCATTCCCGGCGTACTCCTCCATGTTCGAGCCCGAGCCGCTGTACCAGGCCGGCGGGTCGTACACCACGTGGTTGGCCACCGACTGGTAGTTGGACTGTGGCTTGAGCTTCGCGTAGGCGGTGGACTGGCGCGTGGGCAGCCAGGCCGGGATGTGGCCGCCGGCGGCCCACACGATGCTCTGGCCGAGCAGCGTCCGCACCATGGTCAGGACGTTCGAGATGCGCTGCGGATCGCGATGCGGCTGTGCGGGGATGACGAACGAATGCGAGTCGGCCTGAGTGACTCCGGACCCGAACACCGCGGGGAACGGCTGCATGCTGAACGGCAGACCCCCCTGCTGGAAGACGTCCACGTTCCACTCGCCCTCCCAGTAGAGACCCGCGTTCCCGTTCTGGAACAGCGCGATGCCGCCGGCGGCGTCGCAGTTGGCCTGCACCAATCCCTCCTTGGCCAGCTGGTCGATGAACGAGAGCACGCGGATGGCGCGCGGCCGGTCGAGCACGATCCGTTTGCCGTTGTCGGCCAGAATCGAGCCGCCGGCCTGGCTGTAGAGCGTGGAGAAGATGCGCCAGGGCGTGGCCGGATCGTTGATCTGATCGCACACCGCCGGCGTTGCCCCGGTCGCCTTGAGCTTGCGCAGCGCGGACAGCAGCGCCTGCGGACCGTTGATCGGCGGCAGCTGGCCCGAGCTGTCGAGCAGGCCGGCCTTCCGGCAGAGCTTCGTGTTGTAGTACTGCACGAACGGGTGCGTGTCGAGCGGGATGGCAAGGAGCCGCCCGTTGTAGTGCGCCTTGGCAAACGCGGCCGGGGTGAAGTCCGATGGCGTCATCCCGTGCGCGGCCAGCAGATTGAGATCCAGCGGGGTGAGCAGGTTGGCCGGGGCGAACTGGCTGAGACGGCTCAGGTGCATGATCGCCACGTCCGGCGGGCTGCCGGCCCGAGTGGCCATGGCGAGCTTCGTGTAGTACGGGTTGCCCCACGTCAGCACGGTCGAGTTGAGGCTGATGTGCGGATGTTCGTGCTGGTAGGTCGCCTCCATCGCCTGCATGTGGGACCCGTCGCCGCCCGAGAGCAGGTTCCAGTAGACGATCGTGTTGGAACCCGTGGCCGACGCTGGCGTGATGAAGCCGCCGGCGACGTCGTACGTGCTCGAGCACGCGGTGCCGAGCACCATGGTCGCGGCGGCACCCCCGGCCGCGGCGAGAAAGCGCCGGCGGTTGACCGGCTCGGTGGTCATCGCACTACCTCCTCTCCGACGCTGATCACGGTGTGCGAGTGCGGGGGCAGCTGGATCACGGTGCCCTCGCCGAAGATTTCGAGCTGCTCTTTTTCCACGCCGACGAGGTCGGGCTCCTCGAAGGAGTTGATCGCGGTGGGATCGGGACCTACGACCCGTTCGAGCGTCGCCGGCCGCGCGAGGAAGCCGTCGGCGAACAGCACCCGCGCGTCGACGGTGTCGGTGGGCGAGCGATTGACCACGCTGAGGGTCAGACCGTCGCTGCTCTGCTCAGCGGTGGCCGTGACATCGAGCACCGGGAACGGTCCGAGATCGGCCACCCGATGGGGCCAGCCCCCCGGGACGTGGACCTCGTCGAGCTCGTGGGCGTCACAGTCGACGTGAACGTCGAGGGCGACGGGCCGCAGGTGATCGGCGAACAGGCGCAGCGGGTGATAGATCGTCTGCAAGAACAGGCCATCGGGCCGCGTGACGATCGGCGCGATCACGTTGACCAGCTGGGCCAGGTTGGCCATCCGCACCACCTGGCAGTGACGCACGAAGGCGTGCAGATAGGTGGCCACGGCCAGTGCGTCGGCCAGCGTGTAGCGCTCCTCGAGGCCCTCCTCGCGCTCTCTGAACCACACGTTCCACTCGTCGTAGGCGACGTGGATCGGGTGGGCGATCTTCTTGCAGTAGCGCGCGTTGTCGATCAGCGAGGCGGTGCGGCGCAGGGCTCGCTCGGCCTGATGCGGCGAGAGGACATTGCTCCAGTAGTCCTCGATCCCCGTGTAGATGTGGATGCTGTGCCAGTGGACCTGGTCGGCCAGCCCTTCGACGACGATCCGGTCCCAGTCCGAGAGCCCGTTCTCGCCGCAGGCCACGAGCTCGATGCTGGGATCGGTCCACTTCATGACCTTGGCGAACTCCCGCGCGTGCTTGACGTAGTCCTCAGCCGACAGCGCGCCGATCTGCCAGGGGCCGTACATCTCGTTGCCGAGTCCCCAGTAGCGCACCCCGTAGGGCTCCTCGCGACCGTTCTCGCGTCGCATCTGAGCCCAGGCGGTGGTGCCGGTGCCGTTGCAATACTCGACCCAGGCCTGCGCCTCGTCCATCGTGCCCGAGCCCATGTTCACGCACAGGTAGGGCTCGGCGTCCACGAGCTCGCAGAAGCGCATGAACTCGTCGGTGCCGAACCGGTTGGGCTCCTCGGAATGCCACGCGAGCTCGAGCCTGCGCGGCCGGCTGTCCTTGGGGCCGACGCCGTCGGTCCAGTGATAGCCCGAGACAAAGTTGCCGCCCGGCCAGCGCAGGATCGGCGGTCTGAGGCCCTTCACGGCCTCGAGCACGTCGGTTCGAAATCCGTTCTCGTCGGCGAGCGGCGACCCCTCGTCATAGATCCCGCCATAGATGCAGCGGCCGAGATGCTCGGCGAAGCCGCTGAGGATCCTGCGGTCGACGGTACCCAGCCGGCGATCGAGATCGAGCTTGATCGTCGCCATCACAGCTGCTTTCCGCTTGAGTCCGTGGTGGGTCCTCCCGCGACCGCGCAGCCGCACGAGGCGCGCGCCACCAGCTCGACCGGCAACAGCGTCGAGGTCGTGGGCGCCGCGCCGCCGGCGACCATCCGCAGCAGCAGCTCCATGGCCACGCGGCCGGTGTCCTCGAACGGGACACGCACGGTGGTCAGCGACGGAACGGTGTACGGCGCCACCGGCGCGTCGTCGCAGCCGACCACGGCGATGTCGCCCGGCACCGCGAGCCCGCGTTCGTAGAGCGCCCGGATCGCCCCGATCGCCATGTAGTCGTTGTGGACGAACAGTGCGGTGAGGCGCGGGGCGCGGTCCAGGAGCCGCATCGTCGCGAGGTAGCCACCGGGCGTCGTCCAGTCGCCCTCCTCGAGCAGGCGGTTGTCGGGAGCCTCGAGCCCGGCCTCGGCGAAAGCCCGGGCGAGGCCCTTCATGCGCGCGAGCGTGACGTGCCTGCCAAACGTTCCCGACACCACACCGACCGTGTGGTGGCCATGGAGGATGAGGTGACGCCCGGCCAGCAGGCCCGTCTCGACGTGGTTGGAGCCGACGAGCGGAACGCGCAGGCCTTGGATCGTGTGGAGGCTGACCACCGGCAGGCGGCCGCGCAGCCGCTCGCCGAGGCCGGGATCGTGCTCGGCCTGTGGTGCGGCCATCAGAATCCCGTCCACACGCCGCTCGCTCAGGACCTCGACGTAGCGTCCGAAATCGGAGCCGAAGCCGTCGACGTTGGCGACAACCGTGGCCCATCCCCGGCGCCGGGCTTCCACCTCGGCGGCGACCACGAACCGGCCGAGCACGTGGTCGCTCGGATCGGCGGCGATGATCCCGACGGTCTTGGTGCCGCGGGTGACCAGACCACGCGCGAGCGCGTTGGGGATATAGCCGACCTCTTCGGCGGCTCGCCGAATGCGCTCCAGCGTCGCCGGCGACACCGAGCCGCCGCCGTTGAGCACCTTGCTGACGGTCTGGAAGCTCACCCCGGCCTTTGTTGCCACATCCTTCAGCGAGGCGTAGCCGGTGTCGCTGCCTTCGGCGCTGTCCCCGTCGGTGTCTGCCGGGTGCGCGGCGACGTGAGGTTGGGGACCGTGGGCGCGTCCAGGTTCGGGGGATGGGTTGTTTGCCGGCAGAGAGGCATCCGGGCGATCGGCGTCGGCCTCGCGGCCACCGGTGGGGGGATCGTCAACGATTGCGACCCTCTGCCATCCGTCCCGTGTGGAGCGGCGTCCGCTGGTCATCCGCGATCCGAAGCGGCGGCGTCCGCTGGTCATCCGCGATCCGCAGCGCTCCGTTCGCCATCTCCCCACGGCACCACGCCGGGGCCGCGAGACCTCGGCCGCTCCGGAGGCGAACGCTCGCCTCAGGGCACGCCAAATAGGTCGAGCCACGCTGTTCTCGCTCCACTCCACTCCCATCATTGCTGGCATTTCAGGCCAGCTCCTCCTAGGCGAACGTTCGCCTATCGCGCTATGTGTTAGCGCTAACTTCTGCTGCTGTCAACCCACTACCCGCGATTGTGGCTAAAGACTCTCGGCCCTCCCCTTGATCGCGGGCGACCGGCGATCGGATCCGGGTACGCGTGCGGACGTTCGGGCCAGAACGCGCCTGCGTGTCCCGGTCCTGCTGCCGGGTTAGATCACTGAAACAGATACGGAGGTGAGCATGCTGTTCGTCCTTGCCGCCATTCTGCTGATCATCGCGGTGATTGGTGGAGTGGTAGTTCACCCGCTGCTGTTCCTGATCGCGATCCTGGCCGTTCTGGCCTTGGTCCGCGGACTCTGAACGCAGCTGCCAGCACCCGCGGCCAGGCCGTCGCGTACGGCCGACCGCGGAGGCGGCAACCTCGGGCGATCAGGTCATCGCGGCGACGAGCCGGTGATGACGGAGCTCCGCCGGCGGGGCGCCATGCAACATCCACACGCCGTCGTCGGTGCGGCTAAGGGCGCCGGAGCGCGCCAGCGCTCCCATCGCCGTCGTGACCGACGGGCGGTGCGCCCCGACGAGATCCGCCAGCCGCTGATGCGACAGCGGCAGCGGCACGATGATGCCCTCCGGTCGGACCCGACCCCACCGCTCGGCCAGATGCCACAGCGTCAGCAGCAGGCGGTCCTCGACCCGCTGATGATGGGCGATCGCCAGGGCCACCGCCAGCGAATGCGCTCGCCGGGTGCCCCGGGCAAAGAGCTCCACGCCAAGTTGCGGCCACGGGTTCATGCGGGTGACAAGGCCGTGATCGAGCACCGCCAGGCGCGTCGGCTCGAGCACCATCCATCCCACCTCCGCATGAACGTGCGACCCGTCGGGATCCCACCGCCACGGACGTAGGACATCGCCCTCGCCCAGCAGCTCGACGCACTGGCGGCCGAGCACATGCACTTCGCGCGAGAGCAGGCCTTCGATGATCAGAAAGCCGCGATGATGCGTGTCCGCCTCGATCGAGCCCGCGGCGTCCCATGCACCCACCGACAGGTGGCGTACCCGAGTCAGCGCCTCACGCCTGGCGCGCTCGCGCTCCTGGCCGTCCAGGAGATTGGCCAGATCCCCGTCGGCGTCGACGATGCTGATGAGATTGGTCAGCGACCCCACGTAGCCTCGCGAGGGTAGCGTCCTTGAGCGCAGTTTCGGCTTCTCGCCATGTTCGGTCCGCTACGTCTGCACGAGAACATATTTGCCGGGGAGTCCGCGGCAGGGAACCTAATCTACGCCGACCGTGCAGTGCGCCGCCACTCCGCTGAGGATCGAGACCGTCGAGCGCGGCGGTTCACTGGTGCTTGTCGTGGAGGGAGAGCTCGACATCGCCACCTCCCCTGCGCTCGACGAGGCCCTGGTGCGGGCACGCGCCACGAACGCGCCGCGGATCGTGGTCCAGTTAGACGGGGTCAGCTTCATCGACTCCACCGGTCTACATGTGTTGATCAAGCACACCGGCGCGACCGTGGGCCACGCGCGCATCCACCTGACGAAGGGCTCGCCCCAGACGCAGCGGCTGTTCGAGCTGTCGGGGGCCTTCGACTATCTGCCGTTCGTCGTGGACTGAGGCTCCGCCCGGGGCGTCCTGAAAGCCGATCTAGCCGCTAAAGGTTCGAGAGGCTGAGGTGGAGGTCCGCCCCGAGGATGACCAGCGGCCACAGGGCAGTGGCCACTACGGCCGACAGCACCTGGGAGAGGCTTCCCAGATGCCCGTAGTAGCTGTGCT
>JAFAYP010000370.1 GCA_019240305.1 Solirubrobacterales bacterium | reverse complement strand
CGTGCCCTGAAGGACTTCGCGCAGCCGCTCTTCTGACTCGTCGTCGAGCGAGGTCTGCATCACCTCGCCGCCGTACTGGCTGATCTCGGGCAGGACCTTGTCCGGCGTGATCTTGCGTACGAGCACGATCAGAGCCGCGCCGCCGTTGGGAAGCTTGTTGCCGAGCTCCCGCATGAAGTCATCGTTGACCCCGACGTCGACCATCGCGCCCGACGCCCCACCGGCCGCGGCGCCGATCGCCATCCCGAGCAGCGGGGCCAGGAACAGGAAGCCGATCAGGCCGCCCCACAGTGCGCCGCCCATAGCCCCTCGGGCCGCCGGGTTGTGCACCTGGTGGAGCTTCACTCGCCCGTTCTCGTCGCGGTCGACGACCACGGCGTCCTCGAGCTCGATCACACGCTCGGTGGTCAACTTCAGCAGCCGGTCGCGGACCTCCTCGGCAGTGTGCTTGTCCGGATACGCGACGGCAATCAGATCACTCACGACACCCTCCTGACTATTTCCTCAGAGGTGGACCGGTTCTGGACGGCACCTCGGCTCGCGCCCGCGACTGTAGGCGACACCAAGCTGTTCGCCGCCTGATATGGATGCCCGCACCCCGAACATCGTCGTACCCACCACCGGTTTAGTGGCCGTCCGCAGGCGGCGGGACCTAGTAGCGGAGCAACGCCGCCATCCCACCGAGCTCGCGGTGTGTGGCTGACCCGTCGGCCAGCACCGTGACCTGTGCGCCGGTGCCGATCGCCGCCTCGACCGCGCGCTCGCCGAGCATTTCGGCGGGGCCGTCGATCGACGGCGGGGTCGTCGCCGCCACCGAGGAGAAGTCGTGATCGGGGTCGACGAGCAGATGATCGACCCGGCCCTCGGCGAGGGCGCCCAGCGTCTCCTCGGGGCCGACCGTGGCCGGGCCGCCACTTTTCGCCCGCTCATCGGCAAGCGCGGCAAGCGCGTGCGCCCTTCGACGCCACGCATCTTCGATTAACGGCTCAACCGCATCCGCGATCGCCGTAGGCTCCTCGCCGACGAGGTTCAGGTCGGCCTCGGCAATCACGCGCTCGCGCAGCTTCGGCGGCAGCACCTCGCGGAACCGCGAGGCCACCTGTCCCTCGGCGGCCAGCACGATGCGCTCCCAGCCGAGCGCCTCCAGGCGCATCGCGGTCTCGGTCGCGGCCGTCGTGAACAGGCGGTCTCGCTGCGCTTCAACTCGGGCGCGGTAGCGCTCCTCGTGCGAGGTGGCCAGCACGCCTCGCTCGGGGCTCCCGCCCGCCGTGCCTCCGAACGGCCGCCAGTCCCCGAGGGTCAGCTCGAAGCTCGAATTCTCCGGCTCGGTTGCCTCGGCCTGCTCGATCTGCACGACGCGAACCAGATCGCCGCCGACGAGGACCACGCCGGTTGGGGCGCCGCGATTAGCGATGTCGACCAGCGGCGAGACGAATGGCTTGATGTCCGCCACGACTCGGTCCCGGCGCAGGGGAAGCTGGAGGCTGTAGCGCTCGGAGCCGCCGTCGACGTCGAGAATCCAGGCCACGCTGCGGGCGCGTTCGGCTGGGGTGAGGTCGCGCATTCCCTGTTCAATGCGCTTGCGCAGGGTTCGAAAGGCCAGACGGCTCTTCCGGTCATCACCGTTCTCCAATCGCTCGGAGATCGCCCGCAGGCCGTTGCGCAGCTCGATCAGCCATGCCGGAGAACCACCGGTGTTGGCCGGATCCCGCGGGTCGGTCCGCGCGTGGATGCTGATCACGAGCCGCTTCGGCTCGGCCGTCGCCAGCTCTCGCAGGACCTGTTGCGTGAGCATCGTCAGCGCACCGGGATCCGGGCCTCGACACTGGTTCCTCGCCCGGGAGCCGAGGACACCTCAACCTGGCCACCGACCGCGTCGATTCGATCCCTCAGGTTGATCAGGCCGTACCCCGGGCGAACCGCGTTCGGGTCAAATCCAGCTCCGTCATCGCAGACGCGCAACCGCAGCGCATCGCCGGTCATCCTGACCTGAATCGAGACGTTCGCTCCCGGACCGGCATGCTTGGTCGCGTTCTGCAGCGCCTCCAGGCAGCAGAAGTACGCCGCGCTTTCGATCCCTCGCGGCGCGCGGCTCATCCCTTCCCCGTCGACCGTGACCGGGATCGCCGAGTGGCGGGCCACCGACATCAGCGCGGCGTAGAGCCCATCGCTGGCCAGCAGCGGTGGATACAGCCCATGCGCCAGCTCGCGCAGCTGCTCGACCGCGGCGTCGAGTTCGCCGTGGAGCTCGTCCAGTCTCTGACGCGCGGTGCTCGGGTCGCTGACGAGAAGCTCTCGTACCAGCCCGAGCTCCAGGCGAATCGCCATCAGCCGCTGCTGGGCGCCGTCGTGCAGGTCACGTTCCACCCGCCGGCGCTCGGCGTCCCCGGCCGCGGCGACGCGCCGCTGCGCGGCACGCAGATCGCTGAGCAGGGCGCGTAGCTCGTGCTCGTGGCGCTCGCGCCCGATGGTGCCCTCGGCCATCAGCAGCACTCCCCCGACGCGATCGTCATCGTCCAGGATCGGGCTGTAGGAATACGTGAGGAACGAGCCGTTGGGCCGTCCATGCCGGTCGAACGCGAGGGGCTCATCCTCGAGCAAGATGCCGGTGTCCTGTGCCATCACCGCCTCGAACCGTGGTCCCACGACCGGCCAGGACTCGCGCAGCAGCTCACGGGCGGGGAGGCCGAGCGCGTCGGGATGCAGACTTCCAAGCACTTCTCGCTCGGCGTCGTTGTAGATGCAGTTGAGCTCCGCCCCCCAGTAGATCGCCATCTGAAACGGCGAGCGCAAGCAGATCGCCACAGCTGACTTCAGGCTCTGCGGCCATGCCTCGATCGGGCCGAGCGGCGTCTGAGACCAGTCGAACCTCCCCACCAGTCTGGCCATCTCGGACGAGCCCAGCCAGGGTGCCCCCTCGCCAAACGGCGCGTAGCTCCGGCTGCTGGTGCGCACAGCCATTCCGGCCACCTTTTGCCAGGAATTGGGCGATTCAGAGGACGAGAACCGATCCCCGCTCCGATGCTACCGAAGCCGCGTTCGGTTGAAAACGGGCTACCCGGATAACCGGCTACAGGCTCGGCGGTGCCGCGCCAACCCCGCGATCTGCCAGATACAGGAGCGCAGCCTTGACCCGCCGGCTGACGTGGTCGGGGTCGCCGAGTTCGAGCTTGGCGAAGATCGCATTGACATGCTTCTCGACCGCCCGCTTGGTGAGCACGAGCGCCTCGGCGATGTCGGCGTTGCTGCGTCCCTCGGCCACCAAGGCCAGCGTCTCGAGCTCGCGCGGCGTGAGCTCATCGAGACGGGATCGAGCGTGGCCGATGCGGGACTTGACCAGTTCCTCGACCACCGTCGGATCGGTGACCGACCCGCCGCCCGCCACCGTCACCACTGCGTCCAGAACCTGCTGACGGCTGCGGATGCGGTCCTTCAGGAGGTATCCCCGGCTGTCGCAGCCGCTCTCGAACAGCTTCAGCGCGTATGCCACCTCGGCATAGGTGCTGAGCACGATCACGCCCAGCGCGGGGTGCGTCGCCCTGAGGCGGGCCGCGAGCCGGATCCCCTCGTCCTGGTCGGACGGTGGCATCCGGATGTCGGTGATCAACAAATCGGCGCGCTCGGTGTCGATCAGCGGGGCCACGCCCTCGCTGTCCTCACATTCGCCCACCACGACCATCGAGCTGACGCCCTCGAACAGATGCCTCAGCGCGACGCGCGCCAGGTACGAATCGTCGGCCAGGACAATGCGGATCGGAGGTCGACCCGCAGGAACCTGCTCGAGCGCAACCGATGAGTTCACGTCGTGCACCGCGCCAAGCGCATTTTCCATCCGTCCGTCACCCGCCGGGTCAAATTGCTCAGGTCGCAGCGACCGTCCCGTGCGCAGGGCGCCGGGATTCCTTGGCTGCGTGGTAGATGAGCCAACCCGCGGTCGAGACCGCGATGCCACGGAGGATGAGTGCGATCCCGACGAGGAGCGCGAGCGTGGCCACGCCGATCCCGGGGCTCGAGACGATGACGATCCCGGCGATCATCTCGACGAGCGCCACCAGCAACCGCCACAGCCGGCCCTGCGACGGCTCGAACGCCCATGCCAACCGGACCGCGCCGGCCACGATCAGCCACAACCCGACGAACATGGCAACCGCGACCACGCTCCTGATCGGGTGGCGGATCAGGATGATCCCGACCACGATGCTGACTACTCCGATCAGCACCGCCAGCGCCCGCCTGCCCGCATCCGAGAACAGCGAGAGGAGCACGTCGACGATCCCGTCGATGACCAGGAAGATCCCGATGACCACCGCGATTGCGGCCAGGCTGTTCTTAGGGTCGTCGAGCACGATCACGCCGGCGACCATTGAGAGCAGGCCGACGAGCACGAACACCCAGCGCGCCCAGCGGACGTCCTCAAACCGATCGGCGGCCATGTCCGGTTCAGCCATCTCGCACCTCGTTTGCGTCACTTCCCGAGAAGGCGGGGAAGGGCCAGCGTAAGTCGGCTCGGGCGGCCGGGAGGCGATATGGGTGCGGACACCCCGACGGCGCCGGGTGAGAACACTCAGTGCGGGCGCGAGATTACGACCTCCTGGTCCGGCGCGTGCGGGCTGCCTTCTTCGCCGCGGCCTGCCGCTGCTTGCCACCGCGAATGCGGGCGGCGCCCGTCTTCTTGGCGGCGCTCTGCCGGTGCTGGCCGCCGGACACCAGCGCCTTGACCTCGTCGAACATGCGCTCGACGCGGCTTTTCGGCTTCTGGCGCCGCCGACCAGCCGTCTGGGACATCCGGACACGAAGGCTCTGCCTTGTTTTCGCCATCGTCGTTCCTCCCTTCTTTTGTCGCTTGGTTACCCGCCCGAGCCGCCGCTAACAGCCGCCGCTAACAAACCGATAACGGCGTTACCGGGATGCGACCGCCAAAGCCGTACAACGAGGCAAATGTGCCCCGCGGCCCTCACGCGCACGCGCAGCCAGTTTCGCCTCGGCGTTTCCTGCGCCGCGATCCTCGGCGCGCTCGTGATCGCCGCATGCGGCTCCTCGAACGATCAGACGGCCACCGGACGGGAGGTGTCTTCATCGCTGCTCATGTACTCGCATTGCATGCGTTCGCATGGCGTCCCGGGCTTTCCGGATCCCAGCACCAGCCAGGGGCCGAACGCGATGGGCATCGACGGCTACAACTTCAACCTCCCGATCAACTTGAACCAGCAGTCACCCGCCTACGAATCCGCCGATCAGGCCTGCGGCGGCCTGGTCGATGGCGCGGGCGGCAGTGCCCATCCCCTACCGGCGAAAGCCAAGGAGGCCGCCCTCGCCCACGCGGAGTGCATGCGACAGCACGGCGCCCCGAACTATCCCGACCCGAGCTTCAGCGCAAATGGCGTGACCCAGAGCCAAAGAGCAGGAGGCCCCGGCCTGAACCCCCAAGCACCAGCGTTCCAACAAGCCCAGAAGATCTGCCAGCCAGGCGCCCGCTGAGCTCCGTCCGAACGGAGCAGAGAGGATTTGCGTTGTTAGTAGCAAAGTGATATCACTTCGCTATTAGCACGCGACCCGACAAGAATCGCATCACCCTTAGCTTCGTTGTGCTGGTCATGGCGGGGCTACCGCTTGCCGCCTGCGGTGGAGCCAGGACCGATACGCGCGCCGCGGGGGCGAGCCCGACTTGTCAGACCGTCGGCACGCACGGAGCGGCCGCGACGACCATGAGATCTGGGGCGTGGCTGTATCCAAACGGCGATCTCGCGAACACCCGGGACGCGACCGGGTCGACGATCTCCGCGGCGAACGTGTCGAGGCTCTCGCCGGCCTGGACGTTCAAGTTGAGCGGCAAGGCGGCGGTCGGCGTGCGCCCGTACGGATCGTTGACTTCCAACCCGATCGTCGAGAACGGCGTCGTGTACGTCCAGGACCTCGACTCGAACATCTACGCGCTGTCCCTCGCGACCGGTGAGCTCGAATGGGAGTATCGGTGCAATCAGCCCGAGAAGAGCGGGCCCGGGCGGAACGGTGTCGCCGTCGCCGAGGGAAAGGTATATGGCCTCACCCCAACGGCGGCATT
>JAFAYP010000324.1 GCA_019240305.1 Solirubrobacterales bacterium | reverse complement strand
CCAGCTCGGAGGCCAGGTGCAGGATGTCGATGTCCTCGGCGTACTCGCGCCGGAGCTCCTCGGTCCGGGCAGCCCGCTCTTCCGAATCAACGATCGCCTGAAGCTCGTTGTAGTACACGGCGTTGATCGCGGCGGAAGGACCCATGACCGCGATCGATGCGCTCGGGAGCGCCAGGCAGCAATCCGGGTCGAACGCCGGGCCGGCCATCGCGTACAGCCCGGCGCCGTAGGCCTTGCGCACGATCACCGAGAACTTGGGCACGGTCGCCTCGGACACCGCGCTGATCATCTTGGCCCCGTGACGGATGATCCCCTCCCGCTCCACGGCCGTGCCGATCATGAAGCCGGGGACGTCGGCCAAGAACAGCAGCGGGATGTTGAACGCGTTGCAGGTCCAGATGAACCGGGCGCACTTGTCGGCCGAGTCGACAAACAGCACGCCACCCTTGACCTTGGGCTGGTTCGCCACGACCCCGATCACGCGCCCTTCGAGCCGGGCGTAGCCGACGATCACCTCGCGCGCCCAGCGCGCGTGGATCTCGCAGAAGGACCCGCCGTCAACCACGGAGTCGATCAACGACCGCATGTCGAACGGCTTGTTTTCATCGGCCGGGATCAGCTCGCGGATCGACCCCGAAGAACCGGATGGCGAGGCCGGCGGAGCGGCGGGCGGCTCTCCGGCGAACGACGACGGGAAATAGCTCAGGTAGCGCCGCGCGAAGTCGATCCCCGCCTCGTCGCTGTCGACCAGCACATGCCCCACCCCACTGCGCGAGGTGTGCATACGCGCGCCGCCCATCTCCTCGAGCGTCACCTTCTCGCCGATCACCATCTCGGCCATGCGCGGCGACCCGAGGTACATCGACGCGTTGCCCTCGCGCATGATCACCACATCGCAGAACGCGGGTATGTACGCGCCGCCGGCCGCGCTTGGCCCGAACAGGACACAGACCTGGGGCACGACGCCGGACAGCCGGACCTGGTTGAAGAAGATCCGCCCGGCCCCTCGCCGCCCCGGGAACATCTGCACCTGCTGGTCGATCCGCGCGCCGGCCGAGTCGACCAGGTAGACCAGCGGCAGACGCAGCGCGAGCGCCCGTTCCTGGATCCGCAGGATCTTCTCGACCGTGCGAGGCGCCCACGACCCGGCCTTGACCGTCGGGTCGTTGGCCATCACCGCGCTCGGCACACCGCCGATCGCCCCGACGCCGGTGATCACTCCCTCGGCGCCCAGGCCCTCCTGCTCGGAGCCGGCCAGCAGGCCATCCTCGACGAACGAGGCCGGATCGAGCAGCCGGGCCACGCGCTCGCGCGCCGGAAGCTTGCCCTGGGCCAGCGCCTTTTCACGGTGGCGCTCGGGCCCTCCGGCCATCGCGCGTTCGATCGCAACCGACAGCGGATCGCCCCGCTCCACGCCGGTCACGAGGACCGCCAGTCGACCGGTCCGGCCAGCAGCACGTGGCTCCCCAGCGGTCGGCCCAAGACGCCCTGAGCCGCGCGCGAGGCGGCGATCAGCGCGCCAAGGTCGATCCCCGTGAAGATCCCCATCTCGTGCAGCATTGACACCAGATCCTCGGTGGCGATGTTGCCGGTCGCGCCGGCCGGCACCGGACAGCCTCCGAGCTCACCGAAGCTCGACTCGAAGCTCTCCACCCCGGCCTCGAGCGCGGCCAGCACGTTGGCCAGGCCCTGGCCGCGCGTGTTGTGGAAGTGCGCGGTCAACTCGACCCCGGGCAGTCGCGAGCGCGCCGCCTCGAAGAACGAACGCACCTGAACCGGGTTGGCCATCCCGGTCGTATCACCGAATCCGACCTCGACCGCGCCCGCGTCAACAAGACCACACGCCACGTCCAGCACCCGCTCGACCGGCACGTGCCCTTCGTACGGGCAGCCGAACGAGGTCGAGATGACGCCCTCGCAGCGCAGTCCCTCGGAACGAGCCCGGACGAACGTTCGCGAAAGGCCGTCCAGCGACTCGGCCACCGACCGCCCGACGTTCTTGGCGTTGTGCGTCTCCGACGCCGACAGGAAGCCGTTGATCTCGTGGAAATGCTCGCGCAGCGCCACCGCCCGCTCGAGGCCCCGCTCGTTCGGAACGAGGACGCTCACCGACACCGAGTCCGGCAGCGACACCGCGGCCAGAACCTCCGCGGCATCGGCGAGCTGCGGGATCACATCCGGGCGCACGAAGCTCGTGACCTCGATGCGAGACAACCCGGTGGCCCCGAGCATTTCGATCAGGCGCACCTTCTCGGCGGTGGGGACCACCTCGGGCTCGTTCTGGAAGCCGTCGCGGGGTCCGACTTCGCGGATGCGCGCGCGTTCCGGGAGCTGGCTCATCGACCTCGATTCTATGAATCGCGCTAGGGTGCGCCGCCGATGAGCGGCTCGCTCCACGTGGGAATGGAGACCACGAACGACTTCGAGGTGGACGGGCGGCTGCTCACCGACGTGGGCGGCACGCTGCCCACGGAGGTGCTTTCGACCCCCGGGATGATCGGCATGATGGAGCAGACCGCGGCCATGCTGGTCGGTCCCGCGCTCGACGACGGCAAGGCAACCGTCGGCTTCGAGGTCAACGTCAAGCACGTGGGAGCGGCCAAGAAGGGCGATCGCTGCAGCGTGCGCGCAAAACTCGAGGAGATCGTCGACGGACGCAAGCTCCGGTTCGCCGTCGAGGTCACCTCCGCGGACGGCCGGACCATCGGAGTGGGGCGACACGAACGACGGGTGATCGACGCCAGCAACGCAAGCGCCACGGCCGCCGAATGACTGACTCCGCACACGAAAAGCCAGGCGCGGTGTGCATCGTGGGCGGCACCGGGGCACTCGGGTTCGGCTTGGCGCTCCGGCTCGGCCGCGCCGGCGTCCCAGTGACGATCGGCTCGCGCGACAAAAGCCGCGCCGGGGAAGCGGCACACCGCGCCGCCGAGGCGGTCCCAAACGGCACCTATACCGGCCAAGATAACGCCGAGGCGGTCGAAAACTCCGACATCGTGATCCTCAGCGTCCCGTTCCGCAGCCAGTCCGAGACGCTCACAAACCTCAAAGCCGTTCTCCAGCCCGACCAGCTCCTGGTCGACGCCACCGTCCCGCTCGCTGCGGCCGTCAGCGGCAAGGCGACCCGGACCTTGGGCGTCTGGCAGGGCTCGGCCGCCCAGCAGGCCCAGGAGATGGCTCCCGAGGGGGTCCACGTCGTGTCGGCCTTTCACACGGTCAGCGCCGCGCTGCTGGCCGACCTCGATCACGACCTCGACGAGGATGTGCTCATCTGCGGAGACCGAAAGGCGGACAAAGCCAAGCTCGCCGCGCTGGTGCAAACCATCCCCGGACTGCGGCCGGTCGACTGCGGGCCACTCGAGATGGCGCGGATCGTCGAGCAATTCACGCCGCTGATCATCTCGATCAACGTGCGTAACAAGGTCCGCGCCGGGATCAAGATCACGGGACTGTGACGGGTCCGGTGGTCGTCCTGGCCGGCGGGACCGGCGGGGCGAAGCTCGCGCGCGGCATGCTCGACGTTGTCGGGC
>JAFAYP010000287.1 GCA_019240305.1 Solirubrobacterales bacterium | reverse complement strand
GTCGCCTTCCTCGACGGTGGACAGCCGATCCCGGGCTGTGGCAGCCAACCGTTGAGCAACCTGGGAGCGACCTGCACGCAGAGCTACGGCGCGAAGGGGACGCATCAGATCTCCGCCGTCTACAGCGGCGATGCCAACTTCGCCGGGTCTACCTCGGGTGCGAGCCCGGTGCAGATCGTCAAGAGTGGCGCGAAGACCGTGCGTGGCTTCGTGACGTCGCTCCTGGCCTGGTCTTTCTTCTATCACCCCACCTACACCGCGGTGATGAAGTTCGTGGTGTCCCAGATCGCCAAGGGGACGACGATCGTCATCACGTGCCAGGGCAATGGGTGTGCATTCGCCAAGCTGACGCTCACGCCGCGTCATAAGCGCCGGTCGCTCAACCTCCTGGCCCGGTTCGAGCACCGCAAGCTGAAGCCGGGGACCCGCGTCACCGTCCGGGTCATGCACCCGACCTGGGTCGGCAAGTTCTTCTCGTTCAAGATCCGCGGCGGCGCGGCGCCCGTGGTCTCCCAGAAGTGCATACCGGTCGGTAAGTTCAACCCGGGTCGCGGCTGCTGAGCCCACGCACGGCCGGTTGGCCAGCCAGCCAACCGCCGATTAGAACCCGAACCGCCCGAGCATCGACGGCGCCGTGCGGGCGTTGGCCAGCAGCGGCAGCCCGAGCAGCTGCTCGGTCGTCCGCAGCAGCGAATAGTGGGTGTACGCGCGGTGGTCCACGACGCCGTGCGTGTAGGGCGAGATCACGATCAGCGGCACCTGATTAGGCCCCGAGTCGAGCTCGCTCTCATCCCACGTGATGAAGATCACGGTCGTCCCCGACCGGTATTGCGCAGTTGCCAGCAGCTTAGGCACGAACGAGGCGAGGAACGTGTTGCCGTCCTGGATCGTCCCGTTGTGCATGTCGTTGATCGCATTCGGAGCGACGAACGTGAATGCGGCGCTCAGATCGGGCGTCGGACGGAACGGGACGTCGTAGCTTAAGCAGTCCGACCCGAGGTTGGTGTAGTAGACCTCCGGGTTGTGGCGCACGAGGTACGGGAAGCTGTTCATGCGCTCGCAGTTCCTTGACATGCTTTCCGCTAGCGAATGCGACCGGCCTCCTCGCAGCTGGCTGAAGATCGAGGGTACGTCCAACGCGTAGGTCATGGGTTGTCCCGGTATCCCGGGACTCCAGTCGTGACTGACTCCGTGCGTGGAGCCGCTGGTCAAGGCGATGTAGTTCGGCAGCGATGGATGCGCGATTGCCATGTCGTCGGCCGCATACCCGTAGGTCCGCGCCAACCCCGACAGATACGGGGCGCCGGGGGAGTCCAGCACGTCCTGAGACTTGTTCTCCATCAGGATCCACACCACATGACGGATGGCGGGATGGTCGTGGCGAGAGGGAAGCGGGGAGGTATCGGTCGCCCTTGCGGCTCCTCCACACCCGGCCAAGACCAGCGTCAGCAGGATCGGGAACAGCCTGAGCAGCACGCGATTCTCCTGTCTGGCCGTCCGCGTCGGTTCGAGCCCGCACCGCGGGCCGCAAGCATCACTTCTGGTTCTAAGGTCACCTACCACTCGGCCTCCTGCCATCGCCAACGAGACCTCCTGAAGGTACCAACGGGTAGCAACCGCGAGAGGCGCCGTAGCGAACCGAGCGGCGGGGGGCGGACCGGTGCGACCAGCGTCCGCCGCCGCCGCTTCCCCGGTGTAGGCGGGCGTTAAGCCAACTGCGACGGGTCGGCAGGTACCCGAACCCCGACCCAGTTGCTAATCAAGACCCCCCACCGCGTTCACAAGATTGCTACACTATGCTCAGTTTCGTATAGTTTTGGGGGCGTAACCAAGACCCCAAGTTGCTTGGGGCTAATCCAAGTTGCTTGGGGCTAATAGGGGCATTTTGGTCATGATCAGGCGGCGGCGGCAGTACGTCCGTCACGCCACGGATGGCGGTGAATGGCTCGCGCGGCAATTCGGCGCGAGCGGCACGCGCGTGGCGGGCGTGAACAACTTCAAACTCAGCGTCGGCTTCAGGGTCGGCGCCCGGCTGAGAGCGATCGTTTCCTGGTCGGTTGCGATCCTGCTCGTCACGGCGACCGTCGGCGTATTGGCCCTGCTTCCCGCTCACGCCGTCGGTCCCGACAGCAGCGGTGCGCTAGAGGTGCTGATCGCCACGTCCGCGATCGTCACCGCCTGGCTGCTGGTCGCGAATTGGCGGCGCAGCCGCGAGGCGCCGGAGCTGCTGCTGCTGGTCGGGCTCCTGGCGCTTTCGCTCGCCGACTTCGTGTTCTTGGGACTGCCCGCGCTCAGAGGCATAAGCCGTGTCGACTCGACGAATGCGCTGCTCCTCGGCGGGGTGCTGGTTGCGACGCTCGCGATCGGTGCTGCCGCGGTCGCGAGTCTGAAGCCCGCGAGCGAGGGGCGTCGTGAGTTCGTCAGTTTCGGACTCGGGGCCGGTGCTGGAGTGGCGGTGCTTGGGCTGCTCGTCGC
>JAFAYP010000208.1 GCA_019240305.1 Solirubrobacterales bacterium | reverse complement strand
CGGGCCGACCGTCGAGGGCCTCTTGTCGCTGGCGCTCGCCTACCACCTGGCCGGCGATGTCGGAGCCGAGGTGTCGGCCGCCGAGGCGGCCACGCGCCTGGAGCCCGCCTCTCAGAGCGCGTGGAATGCGTACGCCCATGCGCTGGCTCGGACCGACCGGGCCAGCGAGTGCATCGACGCCTGCCGCCGGGCGCTGGCGCTGGGTGAGAACGCCGAGGTCTCGGACCTGCTCGAACGGGTCCAGGCGGCCCAGCCGCGGACGCTGTCCGAGCGCACCGCGGCCTAGTGTCCTGAAGCGTTAATTCGGTGCCAGGATGGCGAACTAGCCGGCGGCTAGGCGATCGAGCCCTCGCGCCCGCACACCGGGCAAGACTGGCCAGCGGCCAGCGGCCGACCGCCGCAGCCGGGGCAGTTCTCGACCGGCTCGAGTACGCCGAGCAGCTCGCCCACCCGGCAGACCAGCAGCCGCTCCTCCTCGACCTCGATCCAGGCGCCGGCCGAGGCCGGGAACACGACATGGTCTCCCGGCCGGACCGGCATCGCGATCCCGACGTGGTCCCACCAATCCAGGCCGGGTCCGACCGCGAGCACGATGCCGTGCTGGGGCGGCGGCTCCTCGGAGCCGGGCGGCACGATCAGGCCGGAGCGGCGCACCCGATCGGGGTCGAGCTCCTTGATCACGACGCGGTCGAATAGAGGTCGTAGCTGCTGGCGCATGGTGGGAAACCGTCCGCGTCTGATCATAGGGTGGAACGCCGATGCGTCTCATCGTCGCCCGCTGTGAGGTCCGCTACCGCGGACGCCTGAACGCCCTCCTTCCGCAGGCGCTGCGCCTGATCATCATCAAGGCCGACGGGTCGGTCCTGATCCACGCCGACGCGGGCGGCTACAAGCCGCTGAACTGGATGACCCCACCGGCCGTGATCGAGGAGGCGCCCGGCCAGATCGTCGTGCGCAAGCGGGCCCAGAAGGACGGGGACCGGCTCGAGATCGACATCGCCGAGATCCTCTCGGACGTCACCCACGACATGGGCCCGCCCGACGAGGACGCCGCGCTGACCAAGGACGGAGTCGAGGCGCATCTTCAGGAGCTCCTGGCCGAGAGCCCGAGCTGGTGCGGGGAGGGGCTGCGTTTGGTGCGGCGCGAGTGGCCGACGGACATCGGCCCGGTCGATCTGATGTGCCGGGACGGGGATGACGAATGGGTGGCGGTCGAGATCAAGCGGGTGGCCGGGATCGAGGCGGTCGAGCAGCTGTGCCGTTACCTGGAGCGGATCCGGATTGACCCGGCGTTCGCGTCCTGCCGGGGTGTGCTGGTGGCACAGACGATCAAGCCCCAGGCCTGCGTGCTGGCCGCCGCCCGGGACATCGAGTGCGTGGAGGTTGATCTGGCGGTGCTCCGCGGCGAGCGCGAGCCGGACCTGAGATTGTTCGCGGCATGAACGCCGAACGCACGGAGGACGCCGCGGTCCTCACGGAGCGCCGCGAGCGCATCCTGATCATCACCCTGAACCGTCCCGAGCAGCGCAATGCGGTCAATGCCGCCGTCGCACAGGGCGTCGCCGCCGCGCTCGACGAGCTCGACGCCGATGCCGGGCTGAGCGTGGGCGTGCTGACCGGCGCGGGCAAGGGCTTCTGCGCCGGCATGGACCTGAAGGCATTCGTGACCGGCGAGCGGCCGCACGTGAAGGGCCGGGGCTTCGCCGGGATCGTCGAGCGGGCCTCCGAGAAGCCACTGATCGCGGCCATCGAGGCGTTCGCGGTGGCCGGTGGGCTCGAGGTGGCACTCGCCTGCGACCTGATCGTGGCCGCTCGCGGCGCACGCCTCGGCATACCCGAGGTCAAGCGCTCACTGGTCGCGGCCGGAGGCGCGCTGCTGCGCCTGCCGCGCGCGCTGCCGCGCAACGTGGCCATGGAGCTCGCGCTGACCGGCGAGGCGATCGAGGCCGAGCGGGCCCACGAGCTGGGCCTGGTCAACCGCCTGGCCGACCCGGGGCAGGCGCTGGAGGCCGCGCTCAAGCTCGCCGAGGCGATCGCCGCCAACGGCCCGCTGGCCCTGGCCGCCACCAAGCGGATCATGCGCGAATCGACCGGCTGGCCCGACTCCGAGTTCTTCGCGCGTCAGGCACCGATCTACGAGCCCGTGTTCTCCTCCGAGGACGCCCGCGAGGGAGCGACCGCGTTCTCCGAGGGGCGCGGCCCGATCTGGAAGGGTCGTTAGCTCTCGCCCCAGAGGGTGGCAACGATCGACCGCGAGCCACCGCGGTCGCGGTGCTCGCACAAGTAGATCCCCTGCCAGGTGCCGAGGGCCAGGCGCCCCCGGGCCACCGGCAGGGTCAGCGACGGCCCGAGCACCGCGGCCTTGATGTGGGCGGGCATGTCGTCGGCGCCTTCGAGCGTGTGCGTCCAGTACCGGGCGTCCTCGGGGACGGCCGCGTTGAAATGCGACTCGAAGTCGCGCCGCACGTCGGGCGAGGCGTTCTCGTTCAGGGTCAGGGACGCCGAGGTGTGCTGGATCAGCAGGTGAAGCAGGCCCACCGAGACGTCATCCAGCTCGGGCAGCTCGCCGAGGATCTCGCGGGTGACCAGATGAAACCCGCGGGGGCGGCCGTCGAGGGCGATCTGGCGCTGAACCCACATCATGCTTCGGGAAGGCGCGCTACCCGGAGATCGACGCGCGAACCCCGGAACGGCACGCCTTCGGCCTCCAGCCGCGAGCGCTGCCGCTCGCCCTTGGCCAGCGTTCCGTCGGCCCGGACCACCCGGTGCCAGGGAACCGCCGGATCCTCGCAGGCGAACAGCGCTGCTCCCGCGACGCGCGGCGCACCCGGAGACACGTCGCCGTAGGTCCGCACGAAGCCGACGGGAATTGCCCGCACCCGGGCAATTATCCGGCGCTCCCGTTCGGTGGCCACCAGGGGAGCATATGGCGGCTGCATCTTGCTATCGTGCCCACGCCGAGTTTCCCGCAAATTGGAGCGGGAAAGCGGGGGACCCACCTGTTCCCTGGGGCGAGTCACGGTCTGATGGCCGTGTAGCGCCGCCGCCGCGCGAGCCCGCCAGCTAACCCCGTAGGCAGCGAATATGAGGCTTATCTGGCGCACGACCACTCGCCGTACTGCCGCGAGCGCGGCCACGGTCCTTGTCGCCCTCGGGCTGGCCGCGCTGCCGGTCTCCTCGAACGCCGATCCCAGCCTTGGCCAGCTGAACTCCCAGCTGAGCGCCAGCCGAGCGCACCAGCGGAGCCTGGCCAGCAGCATCAGCAGCCTGTCGGGCCTGATCAGCTCACTCACCGCGCAGATCGCGCTCGTGGAGTCGCGCGAGGCGGCGGTGCGGGGCGATCTGGCGCGCGATCGCACCCAGCTGGCGGCGGTGCAGAAGGCGCTGACCCGCGAGGAGCAGCTGCTCGCCCTGCTGCGGGCCCGCCTCGGCCGGGCGCGCATGCTGCTGTCCCGCCAGCTCGTGAGCAACTACGAGCAGAGCAAGCCGAACCTCGTCTCGGTCGTTCTCGAATCGAACGGCTTCAAGGACCTGCTCGATCGCCTGACCTACCTGCGCGACGCGCAGCAACAGCAGCAGGCGATCATCATGGTCACCAAGGAGGCCAAGGCGCGGGCCGATGCCGCTGCGGTGCACCTGGGCGACCTCCAAGCATCCGATCGGCAGATCACGCTCGCCACCGCCCAGCGCGTGAGGGCGCTGGCCGGGATGAACGTGCTGCTGCACTCCAAGCAGTCGGCGCTGGCCAATGCGCGCTCGGTGCAGCAGAGCGCGCTCGTGGCCACCCAGGCCCGCAGCGGCCATTTGCAGGCCGAGATTTCCCATATCGAGGCCGAACAGGCCGCCGCCGCGGCGGCGGCCGCTGCCGCCCAGTCCTCGTCGTCCGCCGGGGGCACGCCGAGCGCGGTCGGCCCAACCTACGGACCCAGCGGCGGGTGGGCCATCCCGTACGCGATCGTGCTGTGCGAGTCCGGCGGCCAGAACCTGACGCCGAACAGCGCGGGTGCCTCGGGCTACTACCAGATCCTGCCCAGCACCTGGAAGCTGTTCGGCGGGACCGGGCCGGCCGCTTACCTGGCCGGCAAGTCCGAGCAGGATGCGGTGGCGAGCCGGATCTGGAACGGCGGGGCCGGCGCCTCGAACTGGGTCTGCGCGGGCATCGTCGGGATCCACTGACGCGCAGCCGTCCCGAGCCTTAATCTGCGCGGCGGTGTCCCGCGCGCTCAGACCCGGCCTGGTCGCCACCATCCTGATCGCCGCCGTCGTCCTGAGGGTGGCCGAGGTGCAGCGGACCGACTCGACTTACCGTCCGGTCAACGACGCCGGGACGTACCTGACCCTGGCCAGCGAGATCGCGCACACCGGCGACTATTCGCTCAGCCACCGCCCCGGGTCGGGCGCGGGCGGGACGCGCGGGCCGAGCGCGTACTTTGCGCCGGGCTACCCCTACTTCCTGGCGCTGGTCGACCTGATCGACGGGCACGCGGTTCGCCGCGACGGCGCCATCCATCCCGCCCGCATCTCCCAGGCAGTGCTCGGCACGACGACAGTGGCGCTGACCGGATTGGTCGCGCTCGAGCTGTTCGGCCCGCTGGCCGGGCTGATCGCGCTGATCATCGCCGCGGTCTATCCGGTGGGAATCGAGCTGGCCGGCACGCTGGTGGCGGAGAACCTCCTGGCGCCACTGGTACTGGCCGCGGTGTACGCGGCGCTGCGCGTCCGCCGGGCCTCCGCGCCTGTGCGCGCGTATGGCTGGATCGCCGGGGCCGGAGTGCTCACCGGGCTGGCCACGCTCACCCACGAGAACGCTGCCTTGATGCTCGTCCCGCTGATCGCGGCAGTATGGGCGGCCCGCCCGCGCTCGCTGCTCGCCCCTGCGCTCCTCGTCGTTGCTACGGCGTTGACGATTCTGCCGTGGACGCTCCGCAACCAGGCGGTCATGCACCGCTTCATCCCCATCTCCGACGAGACCGGGATCACCCTGGTCGGCGCCTACAACGCAGCCTCGGCCGCCAATCCCGTCGTGCCCTACAAGTGGCGGATCTTCTACGGCATCCCGGGTGAGCGCTCGCTGATCCATCAGGCCGGCCGCCTGACCGAGCCCCAGATCGGCGACCGGCTCCAGCACCAGGCGCTCCACTACATCTCCCAGCACCCGAGCGCGCCGCTCGATGTGGCCTTCCACAACACGTTGCGGCTGTTCGAGCTCGAGGGCACCTACGCGTGGCAAGCCTCCGCGTCCGCCAGCTCGCTGCCGAGCAGCACCGCGCGAGTCGGCGT
>JAFAYP010000055.1 GCA_019240305.1 Solirubrobacterales bacterium | reverse complement strand
GATCAACCAGGCCAGGTGGACCACGGCGTCGGCCCCGCGCACGATCGGCACAAGATCGTCGACGACGATGTCGGCCTGGGCGAAGCGGGTGCGGGCGAACTGCCGAGCCGGCGCACGGCGCGCCACCGCGACGATCTCCTCGACCTGCGCCTCCGGCTCGAGGGACTGGAGCACGCTGGTCCCGACGTTCCCGGTGGCCCCCACAACGACGACTCGCATACCGTGCCCTTACCCCCTTTGAGGGCATCGCTTCACATCGCGTTCACGGGGTAGAGAAAACCGGCATGCACGACGTGGTGATCCTGGTCATCAAGGCCCTCGCGGGTGGCACGCTGGTGGTCGTCTTTGCCCTCATCTCACAGGGGCTCGAGCCCAAGCGGTTCGCAGGCCTGTTCAGCGCCGCGCCGGCAGTTGCCCTGGCCGGCCTGACCGTCACCCTGCTCGACAAGGGCGCCCATGACGCGCATCAGAGCTCGGCCGGGATGATCGCGGGCGCCGCGGCCATGGCCGTGTACGCCACGGCGGTCATCCCGCTCCTGCGGCGGGCGCGACCGGGCGTGGCAGCGATCGCGGCGCTCGGGGTGTGGACGGCGGCGGCCGCGGTTGTGGCCGTCCCGCTGCTCGCGGGATGAGCACCGAGACGCAAGAGCTGAAGATCACCGACCGCGTCGAGCAGCGGCCGAGGTTCTCGATGGACAACGTCCGCGAGACGACTCCGCGGGAGCTGATCATCCGCTTCGTTGCCGGTGCGGCGACGTCGGCTGCGTCCGGCGCCGTGACGCTCATCTTCGGCGCCCGCGTGGGCGGGGTCCTGCTTGGCTTTCCGGCAATCATGGCCGCCAGCTTGACTCTGATCGCCGAGGAGGAGGACAAGCACATGGCGCGCGAGGACGCCCGCGGCGGGATCGTCGGGGCGTGTGCGCTCGCGCTGTTCGCGGCGGTCGCCGCGCTGACCTTTGGCCACCTTCCCGGCGGGGTCGTGCTGGCGCTTTCAGCCGTGGTCTGGGCCGTCATCGCGGTTCTCCTGTACGCAATCCTGTGGTACCGATGAACCGCCGGCGCCTCGCCATCTACCTGAACGACCACATGGCCGCCGCGACCGGCGCGGTCGAGCTGGCCCGCCGCGCCGCGAACAGCAACCGCGGCACCCCCTACGGCGAGGCGCTGGCCGAGCTGCGCACCGAGATCGCGGAGGATCGGGCCGCGCTGGCGGCGATCATGACCCAGCTCGGGGTAGGGATCGATCGTGCGCGCACGACACTGGCCTGGGGAGTCGAGAAGCTGGGGCGCCTGAAACTGAACGGGCAGCTGACCGGCTACTCGCCGCTCAGCCGCTTGGAGGAGATCGAGATCCTCGAGCTGGGTGTGACCGGCAAGCTGCTCCTATGGCAGGCGCTGCGCCGAGCCGCGCCGGCGAGCATCCCCGAGTCCGAGCTCCAGCGACTGATCGAGCGAGCACGCTCCCAGCGCGACCGGTTCGAGCGTCAACGACTCAAAGCGGCCGGCGAAGCGCTGGCCGAGCCCGCGCCGTCAGACGCCGACACCTGACGACAGCCCCGGTAGGACTGCCGCCAGGTGAAGGAGGAGAGGAGAGGCAAGTGCGGCCCAGCTCGCCTGGCGAAGCGAGACGGTTTTATTGGCCACACTGGCTAAGCCCGCAATACCCTACGAGAACCTCATCAAAGCACTATGCGCTGTAGTTGCACAGGCCTGGTACCCAATAGCACTGGTGTTTCGCACACCTAAGGGGGTTTGGCGCGCCTCCGAGCAGCCCGCTCAGCGCAGCCCGAGGAGCTTGATGGCGTTCTCCTTGAGGACCAGGGGGCGGACCTCGTCCTTGATCGCCAGACCCTCGAAGTCCTTCAGCCAGCGGTCGGGGGCGATCAGCGGGAAGTCCGAGCCGAACAACATCTTGTCCTTCAGCCGCGTGTTCGTGTACTGGATGAGGATCGGCGGGAAGTACTTCGGCGACCATCCGGACAGGTCGATGTACACGTTCGGCTTGTGCACGGCGATGGCGAGCGCCTCGTCCTGCCACGGGAACGACGGGTGGGCAAGGATGATCTTCAGCTGTGGAAAGTCCGCCGCCACGTCATCGACGCACATCGGGTTTGAGTACTTCAGGCGCACGCCGCCACCACCGGGCATGCCGGCACCGATCCCGGTCGTGCCCGAATGGAACAGGGCGATCAGGCCGGCCTCGGCGATCACCTCGTAGAGGGGATAGAACGAGCGATCGTTGGGCCAGAAGGCCTGGGTGTTGGGGTGGAACTTGAACCCGCGGGCGCCGGCCTCGATCAGCTCGCGGGCCATGCGGACGCCGAGCTTGCCCTTGTGGGGATCGACCGAGGCGAACGGGATCAGCACGTCGGGGTTGTTGCGCGCCGCTTCGAGCACCTCGTCGTTGCCCAGCCGCTTACGACCCATGCCGGCCTCGTCGTCGACATTGAACACAACGGCGAGCATGTTGCGCTCGCGGTAGTAGTCCGCGACGTCCTGTGCGGTGGGCTGGTTCGGGGCCGAACCGAAATAGCTACTGGCGGCGGCCAAAAGCTCCTCGGTCACCGGATCCTGGCGCTCGTCGGCATTGCGCTCGGCGTGCACATGCACGTCGATCGCGACCAGGCTGTCGAGGTCTGCGGTGCTCACTGGGCGCCGTACACGCGCACGAGCGACTCGGCCACGCAGGCCGGCTTCTCTGAGCCCTTGACCTCGATGGTCACCTTGACCTTGACCTGAAGGCCGCCCGAAATCTCCGACACCTCGAGGATCTCGAGCCCCCCGCGCCACTCCGCGCCGACGGGCAGCGGGGCGGGGAAGCGGACGCGGTCGAGCCCGTAGTTGACCCCCATCATCGCGTCGCTGACCTGCATCAGCTGCTGCGAGGTGGGCGCCACCAACGACAGGGTGAGGAAGCCATGGGCGATCGTGCCGCCGAACGGGGTCTGCTTGGCCCGCTCGGGGTCGACGTGGATGAACTGGTGGTCGTCGGTGGCATCGGCGAATTGGTTGACCCGCTCCTGGGTCAACTCCTGCCACTCGGTGTAGCCGGCGTGGGTGCCGGCACGGTCGCGGAGTCCCGCGATATCGGTCACCACACCCTGGGTGTTCGCGCTGGTCATCTGCCGCTCCAGAGAGTCGAAGGTTGGATCGGGCACGCTATCAGCGGGCCGTCAGCCAGGCTGTCCGACACGGTGGTCCTGATCGTTCGTCCAGTCCGTAAGAACTACGGCATCGATTCCTCGGACCGCTCCGATATGTAGTCGATGTCAGAGCAGGTCCGTCCAGCCCGCACCAGCGCCGGGAACCACTTCTCGTGCTCGATGAGCGCCGTGCTCATCGCGCGCGTGCACGCCTTCGGCGGCTCGGAGGCCGTGACCGAGGTGCTCCGCCTGGCCGGGAGCACGCGATCCCCCGAGTACCTGCTCGACATCACCAACTGGATCGCCCACGACGAGGCGGTGGCTCTATGGCAGGCCGGCGCTCGCATCACCCACCACCCGCAGTTCGCGCGAGCGGTCGGGCTCGATGCCGCCGAGCGGCTCGGGAGCTCTCAGATCGCCTCGATGCTCCGCTCACTCGGGTCGCCTGAGGCGGTCTACGGCGCGATCGCAACGGGAGCCGCGAAATTCAGCACGGTCACCGATCTCGAGGTCTGCCAAGCACGTCCCGGGTATGCCGAGATCGTCGCGACGGCCAGCGAACGATTCCCGCGCAGCGTCGAGCACTGTGCCTGGACGTGCGGTCTGCTCACCTGCCCACCGGCGTTGTTTGGGCTGAGCGCCGCGATCGTCGAGCACGAGGAGTGCCAGGGCATGGGCGCCGAGCGCTGCGTCTACCACGTCCACTGGAAGGTGGTGGACGATGGCGAAAGTGCCGCAGCCTCCCGCGAGATCACCGCCCTGCGGCATCAGTTGGACGCGATGAAGGACAGCTTCCGCAATGTGTTCGAAACCGCCACGGACCTGATCGCGGTGGACGACCTGGACGAGATCCTGGCCCGCATCACGGCTCGGGCCGCCGTCGAGGTGAGAGCGGTCCGCTACCTGCTGGCGGTGCGTGTCAAGGAAGAGGGCGAACTGCACTGCCAGCACAAGGGCTTTGAGGACGAAAACGTCCACGCATATGTCGAGGAGCTGCTCGGCCGCAAACCAGGGGAGCATCCCGAGTCGTGGCTGGTCGTCCCGATCGGTTCAAAGCGGCGGGAATACGGCCGCCTGCTGGCCATGCGCGAGCCCGGTCAGAGCTTCTATCCCCAGGAACGCGCGGTGTTCGAGGTCTACGGGCGCTACGCCGCGAGCGCGCTCGACGGCGCCTCGGCGCTGATGCAGGCCCAGGAGCGCGGCGATCAGGCCAACGCGCTCTTGGAGTTGGCGCGCGAACTGGCCGCGGCCGGAACCAGCAACGAGATCGCTCGCCGACTGGCCGGGGCGGTGCCGCTCGTCGTCGATTGTGACCGCGTCGGCGTGTACCTGTGGGACGCCGGTCGCGGGGAGCTCGTGCGCCGCGCGGTGACCACACGCGAGTCGCCCGAGGCCGTCGAGGTGGCCGACGAGGGCTGGGCGCCGACGCCGGGCGGGCCACTCGACGCGCTGATCCAGAACCCTAACCCGGAGCTGCTGTTCGTGGATGAGAACGAGGGCAACCCGCGGCTGCGCGCGATCCTCTCGGGACGCGGTTTCCTGGCCACGGTGCTCGTGCCGCTGGTGACCACCGAGGCGTTCCTCGGCTTTCTCAGCGCTTCGGTGTTCGAGCGCCCCGGCCGCCTCCGGCTCACCCCCGAGTTGCGCGATCGGCTCTCCGGCGTGGCCGCGCAGGCGATCACCGCGCTTCAGAACGGCCGCCTGCTCGACGAGATGACCCATCAGGCTCAGCACGACCAGCTCACCGGCCTGGCCAACCGCTCGCAGTTCACCGACAAGCTGCGCTCGGCCGTCGAGCGCGCCCGCGAGGAGCTGCACGCGGTCACGCTGCTGTACATCGACCTCGACGGATTCAAGCCGGTCAACGACGAGTTCGGCCATGACGTCGGTGATCAGCTGCTGGTCGCGGTGGCCAAGCGGCTGGCCGCCTGCACGCGCACCGACGACATGGTGGCGCGGCTCGGCGGCGACGAGTTCGCGGTGCTGATCGATTCGCGCACCTCCGCCGGTGATGCCGAGGAGGTCTCCGACCGCCTGGCCGCCGCCCTGACGAGGCCGTTCATGATCGACGGGCACCAGCTCCAGCTCGGAGCCAGCATCGGTCGCGCGGTCTTCCCGATCGACGCCGACGATCCCGACGGGTTGCTCCGCTGCGCCGACGCCGCCATGTTCGCGGTCAAGCGCAGCGTGTACGCGAGAACGCTCGGCCCGGTCCGCGGCCGCTGAGGGCGGCTTTTCACTCCCGGGCAATCCGGGAAGCAGGACCGGGTGAGCTCGGCCTCCCCGGCGGCGGGTCCATCACTGCCGGCCAACTACAAGTGGATCGTCCTGTCCAACACGACGATCGGCATGCTGCTGGCGACGATCAACGCCTCGATCCTGTTGATCGCGCTACCCGACATCTTCCGCGGGATCCACATCAACCCGCTGGCCCCCGGCAACACGAACTACCTGCTGTGGATGATCCTCAGCTTCCTGATCGTCACCGCCGTGCTGGTCGTGAGCCTCGGCCGGATCGGCGACATGTACGGCAGGGTGCGGATCTACAACCTCGGCTTCGCCGTGTTCACGGCGTTCTCGATTCTGCTCTTCATCACGCCGCTGTCGGGAGCCGCCGGGGCGCTGTGGCTGATCGGGATGCGGGTCGGCCAGGGCATCGGCGGGGCGATGCTGTTCGCCAACTCGAGCGCGATCATCACCGACGCCTTTCCCGAGAACGAGCGCGGCCTGGCCCTCGGGATCAACGGCGTGGCGGCGATCGCCGGGACCTTCCTCGGGCTGATCATCGGCGGCGTGCTCGGCCCGCTGGACTGGCGCCTGGTGTTCCTGGTCTCGGTCCCGTTCGGGCTGTTCGGCACGGTGTGGGCGTATCTCAAGCTCGTCGACCTGAGCGAGCGGCGCCCGGCACGCATTGACTGGCTCGGGAACGTGACGTTCGCGGTCGGCCTGATCGCGGTGATGATCGGCATCACCTACGGGATCCAGCCGTACGGTCACCACACGATGAGCTGGACCAGCCCCAAGGTGCTGGCCGAGATCGGCGGCGGCCTTCTCGTCCTGGCGGTCTTCTGCATGATCGAGACGCGGGTCGAACAGCCGATGTTCCATCTCGACCTGTTTCGGATCCGGGCGTTCTCGGCCGGCAACGTGGCCACGCTGCTGTCCGCCATCGGGCGCGGCGGACTGCAGTTCGTGCTGATCATCTGGCTGCAGGGCATCTGGCTTCCGCAGCACGGCTACAGCTTCTCGCAGACGCCCCTGTGGGCG
>JAFAYP010000045.1 GCA_019240305.1 Solirubrobacterales bacterium | reverse complement strand
AGCATGGTGATCGCGTCGCCGGGGAGCACGGCGGCCACCAGGCCGCACGCGAGTACCGCGTATCGACGGTTGCGTCGCAGTTGCCGCGGCGTCACCAGGCCCGCGCGGGTGACGGCGATGATCGCGACCGGCACCTGAAACAGGAGCCCCATCGCCAAGAGAACGGTGGCCGCGAACTTGTAGTACTGGCTGGCCTGCACGAGCACGTTGAACTGATCAGAGTTGAAGTTCTGAAAGAAGTGCAAGGCCGCCGGGAGCACGACCAGGTAGCCGAACCCGACCCCGGTGGCGAACAGCACGGGGATCGCAAACGTGACGGGCAGCATGCGCCGGCGCTGCTCCCGGTCGAATGCGGGCATGAAGAATCCGTATGCCTGCAGCAGCAGGACGGGCAGCGACAGGATCAACGCGAAGATGAACGTCACCGTCACAGTGCTGGTGAACGGCTCGCCAATCCCGAGCGTCACCGGGCGGTTTCCCTGCGGCGCCGTCGACAGCCGCGCGACGTCGCGGCGAAGGCTGCTTTGCGCGTGGGCGAGCGATGCGGACACGGCGGCGGTGTGTGGCTCCGCGCGGAGCACGCCGATCACGGTGCCGAGTTGCTGGGCGATGTCTCTCGCGCTCTGTTGCACCGAGTACGTCGCACCGAGCGGCCCGTGCCCCTGGCGAACCTGTTGCTGGGTTTGGTTCGCCAGCGGCTGGTTGACGAGGTGCAGGAGCTCGTGGTTCTGCCAGAAGCAGATGCCGAACGCGGCCGCGAGCGCGACCAGCGAGACGATCATCCGGGTGCGCAGCTCGTCGAGATGATCGACGACGGTCAGCCGGGTGTCGTGGCTGATCGGCCGGAATCGACGCAGCGCAATCGCGCCAGGCATCTGCATGGCAGTGTTCCTCTACGGGATCGTTGGCGTTGGCTACGCGACTCGGCTGACGGGCGAGCGCTCGGGCTGCGGCTCGGCCGAGTCGGTCACGGGCTCGGTGTGATTCGTGGTCATACGGTCCAAGCGGGTCGTATCCACCCCGGAGCCGAGCTCGGTCGTGTGCGTCTCGCCGCTGAGCGAGTCTTTGAAGCCGCGCAGCCCCGCCCCGAGTGATTGACCCATCTCCGGCAGGCGTTTTGCGCCGAACACCAGCAGCAGGATCACCAGCAAGAAACCTAGGTGGACTGGGTTGTCAAGTCCCATCATCGGATGCTCCTATCGATCGGTTACTCACAGTTGGTTCGGCGCGAAGCCCGATTTGGATCATGGGACCGACTCAGCTGTTCGCCGAATCAGCTCAGCGGCCCGACGATTACGGGCGGGTGCGTAGGCACGAGGGTGCCGCCGGCCGGCTCCTCGGTGACGAGGATCGCTTTCACGCCGTGCAGTCCGCCGGGGACGCCGATATCGCCGGCGCCGTGAGCGGTCACGCTGAACAGCACTCGCGTCGGTTCGGGACGCCCAGTCGGCCGCTGCAGCCAGACCTCGTAGATGTCCCCGGCCGCAGGTTGGGGAAAGTGGCGGACGATCAGCTCGGCGCGGTCATCGACGAGGCGTACCTGTGCACTTCCGGGCGAGTCCACGACCCTCGCCTGGATGAGTCGCGCTCCACCCGCGCCGCTCGACACCAGCGTCGCAATCGCAATCGCCACCGCTACGAGCCCGAGTGCCGTAGCCATCGACGTGCGCACGAACCAGCCTCGTGGTGCGCTACCAGCCAAGAGATTGAGCAGGCGGAACGGCCGTCCCTTTTGCGACTCCGAGCGCACATCGGCGAGCACACGGCGACGCAGTCGCGGTGCTACCGGATGCTGCGGAACGGTCATCGCCAGCCGATCCACTACGTCCCCATACCCCGTGAGCTCCTCGGCACAGATCGCGCACCCCTCGAGGTGACGCTCAAACGCCGTGGTCTCGGCTGGATCCAGGGCGCCCAGCGCGTAGGCAGCCACATCCGCACCACAGCTCTCGCCGCTCGGGGTGCGAGCCTCATCGTTCATGCCGCGCCTCCAGCGGTCATGGCACGACCTGCAGCGGCTCGCTCAGCAAGTCCCGCAATCGGTTGAGGCCCAACCGCATCCGGCCCTTCACGGTACCCGCGGGTAGCGCAAGTAGCTCGGCGATCTCGCTGTGGGTGAACCCACCGAAGTAGGCCAGCTCGATCACCCGCCGCTGCTCGCTCGGGAGCCCGGTCAGAGCATCGCGAACCGATTCCGCGTCAGCGCGGCGCTCGGCCTCAATCGGAGTCCGCTCGCGTGCCGGTATCCGCTCCGTCGCCGCGTCGTCGTGCACATCCAGGCCGGTCTTGGCGGTGTTGCGGCGGAGCGCGTCTACCGCCTTGTGGTGGACGGCGCCCAGCATCCAACCGCGGACGCTTCCGCGTGCGCGGTCGTATGGCATGCCACTGCGCCACAGCGACAGCAGTACCTCTTGGACGACGTCCTCCGCGAGCTCGCGGCGGCCGCACATCCGGTAGGCGAGGGAGAACGC
>JAFAYP010000254.1 GCA_019240305.1 Solirubrobacterales bacterium | reverse complement strand
CCGCAGATAGACCCGTCCCGCGGCCGGGGCTTCCGCTCGCATCTCGGCCCCGCCGGGGTGCGATGCCGTCACGTCGTCTTGTCGCGTCATGCCGCGAGCAGCCGCTCCAAGCGATACGCGAGCGATTCGCATGCGAGGTCCTCCGATACGTTCAGCTGGAAGCGCAAACGCGTGTCCTCTACCGCCTCGATCGCCGCGCGCAGGCGCTGCGGGTCGGCGCCGGCCTCGGATTCGAGCGCGCCACGCCGGTCGACGTTCCTGACCAAATCCTCTGCCCCCCAGCGCAGGGCTGCAAGGTCCGCATACCAGAGCGCGACCACCTGGAGGGCGAGGTCGAGCGCGGCGGTCTCGACGCGCCGGCGAGCTCGCCGGATCCGCTCGCCCCAGTCCGTCGCGACCCGCTTCTGCTCCTTGCGGGGATAGAGCTCGATCTCTTCATTCGCCCGCGCCTCGAGCTGCGCACGAACCACCTCGCCACGGGCTCGCACCGCGGAGAGCACTTCGATCCACGGGCGGCTGCCCGCCATCTCGCCAGACACCAGCGCGGCCCGGGCAAACCGCTCGGCCGCCGCGCGCAGCGCGCGGCCCTCCTCTCCGGTCAGCTCGCGGGCACGCTCCCCGTCTCCCAGCGCCAGTCGTGCACACGCGGCCGCCGCGTCCGGATCCTCCCCGAGCGCCTCGAGTGCCGCGGCGGTCTCAGCCACCGATGGCGCGTCGAACCGGACGAGCTGGCAGCGGGAGCGGATCGTCGGGAGCACCTCGGCCAGCCGGTCGGAGAGCAGGATCAGATGCACGAACGAGGCGGGCTCCTCGAGCGTCTTGAGCAACCGGTTGGCTGCCTCGTCGCCGAGCTCGTCGACCCGCTCGATCACGAACACGCGACGCTCGGCCTCGAACGGCGTCTTGCTCGCGGCGGAGATCACCGGCGCGTCGATGTCGCTGACCAGGATCTCGTGCGCGCCGCTCGGCGCCACCCAGGTGAGATCCGGGTGAGCGCCGGAGACCACCCGGGCCCGGGCGCCTTCGGGGTCCGCCGCGCCGTCCGCCAAAAGCTCGGCGGCCACGGCGCGGGCGGCCGCGCGCTTGCCGGCGCCGCCGGGGCCGTGGAACAGATAGGCGTGGGACGCCCGGCCATCGGGCGCCAGGGCAGGCTCGAGCACGGCTTGGGCGTGAGGATGGCGCTCGAGCTCTGCCAGCATGACCCGATCGTAGTGCCCGGTAGGGTCGCGAGCTACGCACGATGAACCGTGGGCGGCTGATCACGATCGAAGGCATCGACGGCGCGGGCAAGACGACGCTCGCCGCCGGGCTCATCGACGCCCTCAGAGCCCGGGGGATCGATGTCATTCCGCTGCGCGAGCCCGGCGGCGTCCCGACCGCCGAGCGCATCCGCGACCTGGTCATCGATCCGGAGCTGCCCGTGAGCGCCCGCACCGAGGCGCTGCTGTACGCCGCGGCCCGGGCGCAGCTCGTGGAAGAGGCGATCGAGCCGCTGCTCGCCCGCGGCACCTGGGTGCTGCTCGACCGGTTCATCGACTCCTCGCTCGCCTACCAGGGCGGAGGGCGGCAGCTCGGGATCGACGCGGTGCGGGCGATCAACGAGTTCGCGATCCGGACGGCGTGCCCCGACCGGACGCTACTGCTAACGATCGACCCGGGGCGCGGCCGGAGCCGTTCGCACTCGCGTACCCGAGAGCTCGACCGACTCGAGCGCGAGCAGGACGACTTCTTCGAGCGCACCGTCGCCGCCTACGAGGAGCTGCGCTCCCAAGACCCGCAGCGGATCCGGCAGATCGACGCTGCGCAAGCCCCCGAGCAGGTCCTGCAGGCGGCGCTCGGCGAGCTCGCCGACCTCCTCCCGGACCCGAGCTGAGCTAATACCTAATCGCCGTAGCCGTTCGGGTGGGCCCGCGCGAAGGCCCACGCGTCGCCGACCATGTCCTCGAGCGAAGGCTTGCGTGGCTTCCAGCCCAGCTCCTCGCGGATCAGCTCGCTCGAGGCCACAAGCTTCGGGGGATCGCCCTGCCGACGAGGCGCCTCGCGCGCGTGTATCTCGCGACCGGTCACTTCGCCCGCGGCCCGAACCACTTCGCGTACCGAGAAGCCGGTGCCGTTCCCCAGGTTGAAGATCCGGTGCCGGCCCGGCTCGGTGGCGCCCAGCGCGAGCACGTGCGCGTCGGCCAAATCGTCGATGTGGATGTAGTCGCGGATCGCCGTCCCATCCGGCGTGTCGTAGTCGGTGCCGAATATCTCCACGAACCGGTTGGCTCCCAGAGCGACGCGCAGGATGTTCGGAATCAGGTGGGTCTCGGGGTGGTGATCCTCGCCCAGGCCACCGCTGGCCCCTGCGACGTTGAAGTAGCGCAGGCTGACCGCCCCTAGGTCATGGGCGCGGCAGTAGTCGCCGATCATCCAGTCCACGGCGAGCTTTGAGCGCCCATAGGTATTGGTCGGGAGGGGAGGCGAGGTCTCCGGGATCGGCACTTCCTCGGGCTCGCCGTAGACCGCCGCGGTCGACGAGAAGACCAGATTCCTCACCTGGGCTGAGCGCATCGCCTCGAGCAGGTTCAAAGTGCCGCCGACGTTCGTCTCGTAATAGATCTCCGGATGCGTTCCGGACTCCCCGACCAAGGAGAGGGCGGCGAAGTGGAGCACCGCATCGAATCCGCCGTCGACCGCTGAGCGCACCACCTCTCGATCGAGCAGGTCGACGATGATCAGCTCGGCCCCGTCGGGCACCGCCTGCCGATGCCCTCGGCTCAGGTTGTCGAGCACCACGACCTCGTGGCCGCCGGCCAAGAGATGGCGCGCCACGATCGAGCCGATGTAGCCGGCGCCGCCGGTGACGAGCAACCTCATCGGCGCGTCCCGGCTCCACATGAGAGCGCGGCTTGACCGCGTCCCCTGCTGCATCGATCGAGCGCACTCATCTGGTCTGGACGTATAACAGACGCGAGCCGTTCGCCCGGGCTGGCCGAGCAACCGGACCGACTAAAATTGGAACTCCGGGACCGGTCCTCCCAGATAGGTTTTCCGTCCGGGGCACCCGCCATTATTCGCTGCCCGCTCGGCTGAGGAAAAGCCGCGCAAGAGCAGGGGAAATTGCGGAAAACGAGAGGAGCAGTACGGCATGGATCAGATCCCCCAGACCCAACTCGAATCCGAGGTACGGACGGGTGAGGGCCTCTCGGTCAGGCGCTTCTTCACCACGCCTGGTGAGCACCCGTTCGACCAGGTGGAGTGGGACCGTCGGGACGCGCGGATCGGCCATGGCGACAAGGTCTCCTTCGAGCAGCGCGAGGTCGAGTTCCCGCGCTCGTGGTCGCAGAACGCCACCAACATCGTCGCCCAGAAGTACTTCCGCGGGCAGCTCGGGTCGCCGGCGCGTGAGTACTCGGTCAAGCAGATGATCGATCGCGTGGCCGGGACGATCACCGGCTGGGGACACGAGCGCGGCTACTTCGCCAGCGCCGAGGACGGCGACACCTTCCAGGCTGAGCTGACCCACATCCTGCTTCACCAGCTGGCCGCCTTCAACTCTCCGGTGTGGTTCAACGTCGGCTTCGAGGAGAGCCCGCAGTGCAGCGCGTGCTTCATCCTGAGCGTCGACGACACGATGGAGTCGATCCTCGACTGGAACACCAAGGAGGGGATGATCTTCCGCGGCGGGTCCGGCTCCGGGATCAACCTCTCGCGGATTCGGGGATCGATGGAGCCGCTGGCCAAGGGCGGCACCGCATCCGGTCCGGTGAGCTTCATGCGCGGCGCCGACGCGTGGGCCGGCACGATCAAGTCCGGCGGCAAGACGCGGCGCGCGGCCAAGATGGTCGTGCTCGACGTCGATCACCCGGACATCCGCGAGTTCATCTGGTGCAAGGCCAAGGAGGAGGACAAGGCCGCTGCGCTGCGAGATGCCGGCTTCGACATGTCGATCGACGGCGAGGGCTTTTACTCGATCCAGTACCAGAACGCCAACAACTCGGTCCGGGTGACCGACCGCTTCATGCACGCGGTCGAGAACGACGAAGAGTGGCAGCTGACCGGCCGGGTGACCGGCACGCCGATCGGTGATCCGATCCCGGCGCGTCAGCTGATGCGCGAGATCGCGGAGGCCGCCTGGCGTTGCGCCGATCCCGGAGTCCAGTACGACTCGACAATCAACCAGTGGCACACCTGCCCGAACTCGGGCCGGATCAATGCGTCCAATCCGTGCAGCGAGTACATGCACGTCGACGACTCGGCGTGCAACCTGGCCTCGCTGAACCTGATGAAGTTCCGCCGGCCCGACGGGACGTTCAACGTCGACTCGTTCGAGCACGCGGTCGACATCATGTTCCTGGCGCAGGAGATCATCGTCTCGCCGTCGAGCTATCCGACCGAGCAGATCGCCGCCAACGCGCGCGCGTTCCGCCAGCTCGGACTGGGTTACGCGAACCTCGGCGCCTATCTGATGGCCAACGGCATGCCGTATGACTCGGATGCCGGGCGCGGTACGGCCGCGGCCATCACCGCACTGATGACCGGCCGCGCGTACCTGGGATCCGCCCGGGTCGCGGCGGCGATCGGACCGTACGATCGCTACCTCGAGAACCGCGAGGCGCACAACGCCGTCGTTCGCATGCACCGCGACGCGTCGTATGCGATCCCGGACTCGACCTGCGCGGACACCACGCTGCTCGAGCGTGCCCGCGTGGCCTGGCAGGACGCCGTGGCCGTCGGCGATGAGCACGGCTACCGCAACGCCCAGGCCACCGTGCTGGCACCGACCGGAACGATCAGCTTCCTGATGGACTGCGACACCACCGGCGTCGAGCCGGACTTCTCGCTGGTCAAGTTCAAGGAGCTGGTGGGCGGTGGCCAGATGACCATCGTCAACCGGACGGTGCCGCTGGCGCTGCAGACGCTGGGCTACGACGACGAGCAGATCGAGCAGATCCTCGCCTACGTCAACGAGCACAGCACGATCGTCGGCGCACCCGACCTGACCGATGAGCATCTGCCGGTGTTCGACGTGGCGGTCGGCGAGCGGGCGATCTCGCATATGGGCCACCTCAAGATGATGGGTGCGGTGCAGCCGTTCATCAGCGGCGCGATCTCCAAGACCGTCAACATGCCCGAGACCACGACGGTGGAGGACATCGCCGAGGCGTACCTCGAGGCATGGCGACTGGGCGTCAAGGCCCTCGCCATCTACCGCGACGGCTCAAAGACCGCGCAGGCGCTGCGCACCGAGGCGCAGAAGGACGCGCCGGCGCCGGCCGACCCGGCCGACCCGGCCGACAAGGAGGCCGAGATCCACAAGGCGGTGGCGGATGCGATCGCCAAGGCACCCAAGCGCAAGCGCATGCCGCGTGAGCGCGAGTCGATTACCCACAAGTTCTCGATCGGTGGCCACGAGGGCTACATCACCGCTGGCAAGTATGAGGACGGCAGCGTGGGCGAGATCTTCTTGACCGACATCGGCAAGGAGGGCTCGACGCTGCGCGGCATGATGAACTCGTTCGCCACCGCGATCTCGATCGCTCTGCAGTACGGGGTGCCGCTCGAGACGCTGGTGGAGAAGTTCAGCTACATGCGCTTCGAGCCCGAGGGCATGACCTCCAACCCGGAGATCCCGTTCGCGAAGTCGATGCCCGACTACATCATGCGCTGGCTGGCCTCGCGCTTCTGCGACGTCGATCTGCAGGAGGAGCTCGGGATTCTCACCCCGGGGGTCCGGGCCCGGCAGGCCGCCCAGGAGGCAGCCAGCTCGCACCTGGGCGACGTAGCCAAGCCGGTGGGCGACGAGCACTCCGACCACAAGCCGGACGGCAACGGAAACGGCAACGGGAGCGGGAACCGCAACGGCGCGAACGGCAACGGCGGACATGCGGCGGGTCCGACGGGCCAGGCCCGGCCGGCCACCTCCGCGCTGACCGACGAGCCGCCGGTGATCCCGGCGCGGCGCAAGGGACTCGATCTCGGCCCGGCCTGCCAGCAGTGCGGCGGCATGATGCAGCGGACGGGCAGCTGCTACACGTGCTCGAGCTGCGGCTTCAACACCGGCTGCGGCTAGTAATCCCGTAGCCAGACAGTCCGGAGGCCAAGACCCGTCGCAGAAACCGCGGGAACTGCGCGCTGCAGGCGCCGGATGGCCCTAGCTGACGCTCTGCGCCACTAGGTTGCCGTTCGGCGCCACTGTGTAGGCGACGTGCGCGGCGCCGCCGAGCTGCAGGCCGTGGGTAATCGCAGCGGCGTGGCCGCGGGTCTCGAAGGTGAAGATCCGCTCGAACCCGGTCTGCTCGCCAACCACGCCGGGAAGCAGGTGGTAGGCCTTGTAGCGGTGGCTGAAGGTGTCAGGGGCACCGTCGTCGAGCCAGCCCGCGCCGCCGTTCGGGTTGCCGCCGCCGCCACCGTCCGAGGTGCCGAAGAAGCGCCCGTCGATGTTCATGAAGATGTGCACGCCGGCGTCGTCGTAGAAGGTCACCTGGTTGGCGCCGTGTCCGCGCCCGCGCGCGATCAGGTGCTCGTGCAGCAGCTCGGCGATGATCCCGGCGTCGTTGGGGACCCCGGCGGCCACCGGCCACAGCCCGGCCTCGGAGAGGACAGCGGCCACCGAGCCCGAGCAATCGAACCCGATCCGGCGACCGTTGTAGCCGGGACCCTTGATCCCGATGCTGGCGACGCCCGCCAATGCGTGGCCGCCCCC
>JAFAYP010000460.1 GCA_019240305.1 Solirubrobacterales bacterium | reverse complement strand
GAACTCGCGCAGTTGCCGACGCCGATGATCGCCACCCGGACCTTGCTGTCCTGGTAGCGCGCGGCGCCGTTGGTGGAACCGTTGGTGGTGCTCACTGTCTCAGAGGCTGCCTTTCTCGCGGGCGGTTCCCGCGGCATTACAGGTATTCCGCGAGAGCGGGTTCGTTACACCGGTTGCTCGGCGATGGCCTTGAGCTGGCGGCGTACGTGGAAGATCCGCTGGAGGGTGGTGAACACCGCGAGACCGGCGAGCACGTATACCGCCGGAGCCAGCAGTTCGAAGTTGCCGAGCGACGCTCCCCTGGCGAACACGAGGCCGATCGAAAGGATCACCACCCGGACCGGTCGTGTGGCCAGCCCGACCTTGCACTCGACGCCGAGTGCCTCGGCCCGGGCCCGCGTGTAGGAGACCATCAGCGATCCGAGCACCGCGGCCACCGTGGCCGCGGCGGCGACCTGGTTGTGACGCGAGGCGAAGTACGCCCCGACCGCCGTCAGCACGATCCCCTCCTCCAGACGGTCGAGCGTCGAGTCGAGGAACGCGCCGAACGGCGTGCCCTTGCCGGACATCCGCGAGTAGCGCCCGTCGAGGGTGTCCATGATCGACCCGACGATGAAGGCGATGCCGGCCAGGAAGAACAACCGCCCGACGATCAGTCCGGCGGCGGCGAGGTTGAGAGCGAATCCGGTGAGCGAGATCGCGTTCGGGGTCAGGCGCGACTCGATCAGCCGGTTGCGCATCATCTCCTGCGCGGTCGGGCCGGTGCGCGGAGCGCGGGCGCGACGGGGCGCGCCGTTCTTGCCGGCGCGCGGGGGACGGGTTCGCTCGGGCGTGCTCACGCCGTCGCGCGGACGAACGCCCACGCGTCCGGCCTGGCCCGCGCCAGCAGCCTCTGCGCCAGCAGCGCGGATACGCCGGCGGTGAGGGCCCCGAGGAAGACGTCGGTGAGGTAGTGGTTGGCGGTGGCAACCACCACGAACGTGACCACCAGCGGATAGAGCGCCCAGGCGATCTTGCCCGGACGCCACGACACGAGGCGGCACATCGACCCGCCGATCATGACCGCGAAGCACACGTGCATGGAGGGGACTGCCGCGTAGAAGTTCATGAACGCCTTGGTCGGACCGTCGTCGATGAAGCCGGTACCGCCGGTCACGAACTGCGAGATCGCGTCGGTGAAGCCCCATTCTGGCATCAGCCGAGGCGGCGCCGTCGGATACAGCCAGTACCCGATCAGGGCCAAGGCCATCGCGATCATGAACATGTTGCGCACGAAGTAGAACGACTGGTTGCGCCGCGCGTAGATGAACGCCAGCACCGCGAAGGTGACGAAGAAGTGCCCGTTCAGATAGATCCAGTCGGCCCCGTCGATCAGCCAGTGCTTGTTGAGCGCCCACGCCTGCACGCTCGGCTCGATGAACACGTGCAACGTGCGCTCCAGATCGATGATCCGCATGGCGTCACCGAACGGCTTGTAAGGGTTGTCACCCGCCACGATGCCGCGGACCAGGTCATACAGCAGCAGGGCACCGACGAACAGGAGGATCTGCCTGAGCAGATCCATCCATCCACGCGGCAGGAGCCGCGCCTCAATGAACGCCAGGACGCGTGCGGGTCGTGACCCCATGCTCGCGGGATGCTAGCGGGCCGGTAGGTCCGGTTGCCGTCAACTGCACCGCTTCGAGATGGCGCCGATGCGGCTCAGCGAGAAGCGGATCGCGATGTGGACCGTGCCCGGGCGCCTCGACGTCAGGCGTGTGAATCCGTCGCTCGACGCGAGGCAACCGGAGCCCCGCGTGATCGCCCAGTACGGGCTCCAGCGCACGCGGATCATGGTCGTGCCGGTGCTGCGCGCCTGCAGCTGCAGCCAGTTGGGTCCGAGCTCCTGAAGCGTGGCCGCGCCCTGGGCGATCGGGGTCGGATCGAGGACCGCATAGATCCGCCAGTGGCGGGTGCGGTCGACGAGGCGCAAGAACGGCAGGCCGCGTTTGATCAGGGCAACCTCCTGCTTGGCCGAGTAGTCGAGCTCGGCGTCCGAGACCGCGACGTAGCGCACGGCGACCTCGTGTAGCCAGGCCTCGTAGCGCGCCGGCGTCAGGTTGCCGTCGTAGAACAGCGCGTTGTACTTGGTGTCGAGCTGACGCTCCCAGCCGCGCGCGATCGGGAACTTTGGCGCCACCGCGTAGGCCTCCCAGTGAAACAGCGTGAAGGGAATCTCGATGCGAAACGGCGGCCCGGGCTGGCGGCTCAGGTAGCTCATCATCGGCTGGAAGTAGGCGAACGTCACCTCCCGGTTGTCATCGGCGGTGCGGACGTCGCGCACCGGTGCCTGCCACTGCAGGTAGAGCAGCGGCAGCGCCACGGCCGCGATCGCCCACGCGCGCCGCGGCCACCAGAGCAGGGCGACGAGCGGGCCGGCGACGAGCGGACCCAGCCGGGTCACGTTGCTGCCCACCGGGGTGGCCACCGCGTAGGAGGCGACGCAGCCGATCGCATAGAACAGCGCGCCGAGGCGGAGCGTCACGTCGCGCCGCGGGATCGCGGGGACGGCCAGCAGCGAGATCAGCACGAGCGGCCAGAGCGCCGAGAACGCGAATGGCTCGCTCCCCCCCTCGGGGAACGCCACCGCGAGCGCCAGCACGGGTGCGGCGGCGGCCCCGATCACCCCGATGCCCGGCCGGGCCGCACGGAGGTTGCGCTCCTGCACGAGGGCCGCGCCGGCCTGCGCGGCCCCGGCGAGCGCGGCGAACAGCGCGTCGACCGGGCTGCCCAGCGCGGTCAGCGCGGCCAGTCCCGCCGCCAGCCACGGCCGATCGCGCTGGAGGGCGAGCGTGGCGCCGACCGCCAGGGCCAGCCCCAGGGCGAACGTCAGCCGGCCGGTGAACAGGCTCGTGCTGGCGGCGACGGCGAACCACAGCGCGCCGAGCCACGCGTCGTCGCCGAAGCGGCGATGGACCAGCGCCTCGAACAGCGCGGCGCTCACGGGCACGCTGATCGCCGCGGCTACCTGCGGCGTGAGCAGCGTCCCGAGCGGTGGGAACAGCACGCTGTAGCCCGGCACGTTGTGACCCGCGTACCACCAGTTGTTCCACAGCCCGAATCCCGCGGTGGCGAACAGCTTGGCGCGCAGCAGGTGCGCGGCCAGATCCTCGCTGAGCGGCGCGATGATCACGTAGGCCGCCGAGATCACGGCCGCGACCGCTGTGGGGAGGATCCGCTTGAAGGGCGGCCGCCGCCTATCCCTCGAGGAGCGCCGCGACGCGGTCCACCACCTCGGGTCGGTCCAACCACGGCCAATGTCCGGCGCGGGCGACCAGCTCCACCGTCGCGCCCGGCAGCCGCGCGGCGTATGCATCGGCCACCGCCGGCGGATACCACGGGTCCGCCTCGCCCCAGATGACGGTCGTCGGCGACCCACCACCAGCGACCGTACTCTCCCCGGCGGAAGCGGCCGTACTCTCCCCCGCGGAGCGGACGAGGCGGAGGATCGCTCGCTGGGTTCCCTGGTCGAAGTGGGCCCACACGGTGTCGACGCGGGCGTCCGGCCACGCGTCCTCGCGCGTGCTGCTGCGCCGCAGCGCCCGCGCCAGTGTCCACTTCGGGATCGACCCCATCACGAGCTCGCCGAGCGCCGGCGTGCGCCACACGCGGACGATCCGGGGCCATCCGGATCCCCCGAGCAGCGGTGGCGGATTGCACAACACCACGCGGCGCACTCGGCCTGGATTTCGGGCGCTGAACGCCAGGGCGACCGCGGCTCCCCAGTCGTGGGTCACGAGCTGGACCTCGTGTACGCCG
>JAFAYP010000451.1 GCA_019240305.1 Solirubrobacterales bacterium | reverse complement strand
CCGGACGTACTCGGGCCAGCCGCCCAGATAGCTATGCAGGGTCCGGTCCTCGACCGCCACCGTCCGCCGGCCCACCGCGTCGAGCAGGGCGCGATCGTGCGAGACCAGCAGCACCGAGCCGCCGAACTCGTTGAGCGCCTGCTCGAGCGCCTCACGGCTCTCGAGATCGAGGTGGTTGGTCGGCTCATCGAGGATCAGTACGTTGGCTCCCGACTGCACGAGAATCGCCAGCGACAGGCGGCGGCGCTCGCCGCCGGAAAGCACCTCGAGCGGCTTCTCGGCCTCCTCGCCCGAGAACAGGAACCGCCCGAGCAGCCCTCGGGCCTGGTTGGGGGTCAAGCGGGTCAGGTGCGTGGTGGCCTCAAGCACGGTGCGGGCCGTGCCGGCGGAGAGCTCCTCGGCGTGCTGGGAGAGGAACGCGAGCTTGACGTTGTGCCCGGTACGCAGCTTGCCGGTGACCACCGGACCCGGCGCGCCGGCCGAGCCGGACTCCGCCAGCTCGCGCCGTCCGCCCAGCGCTTCGATCAGCGTGGTCTTGCCCGCCCCGTTGGGCCCGACCAGCGACACATGCTCGCCGCGCTCGAGCCACAGCTCCACTTGATCGAGCAGCACCCGCTCCCCCACCGCGACCCGCCCGCCCTGTAGCTCGAACACCACCCGGCCACTGCGCTCGGGCGCCTTGAAGGAGAACTCGAGCCCCGCGCCGTCGACCGGGCCGCGCGAGAGCCGCTCCATCCGGGCCAGCTTCTTGACCCGCGACTGGGCCTGGCGGGCGCGGGTGCCGGCCCGGAACCGGGTCACGAACCGCTCGAGCGCCTCGATCTCGGCCTGCTGGCGCTCGATTGCCCGCCCCAGGGCGAGATCTTGAGCCGCCTTCTCGCGCCGCCAGGCATGCCACGGGCCGGCAAAGAACTTGCTCCGTCCCGCCTCGAGCTCGAGCACCGACGTGCCCACCGCCTCCAGGAACCACCGGTCGTGGGCGACCAGCACGATCGCCGCGTCCAGACTGGCCAGGTGCGTCTCGAGCCACTCGAGCGATTCGATGTCGAGGTGGTTGGTGGGCTCGTCGAGCAGCAGCAGGTCCGGTCCGCCGGCCAGCGCCCGGCCGAGTGAGGCCCGGGTCAGCTCGCCGCCCGAGAACGTCTCGAGCGAGCGGTCGAGATCGGCGTCGTCGCGGAAGCCCAGCCCGTGCAGCGAAGACAGCGCGCGCTCGCGCCAGTTGTAGCCACCGGCGTGCTCTAGCCGCGCCTGGGCCTGCGCGTAGCGGGCCAGGGTGCCCTCGTCGTGGGCGCCGCCGGCCATGGCCTGCTCCAGAGACACGAGCTGCTCCTCGATGGCCACGAGCTCGCGGGCGCCGGTCAGCACGTATTCGCGCAGCGACAAGCCGAGGTCCCGGGGCGGACGCTGGTCGTGCAGGGCGATCTTGGTGTCCTTGGCCAGCACCAGCTCCCCGAAGTCGACCGAGGCCTCCCCCGAGAGCATCCGCAGCAGCGTGGTCTTGCCGGCGCCGTTGCGGCCGGACAGCGTCATCCGGTCGCGGCGCTCAAGCTTGAACGAGATGCCGCGCAGGAGCGGCTCACCGGCGATGTCCTTGCCCAGATCGGATGCGATCACCACAGCCATGTCGATCAGTGATGGTAAGCGCCGTACTAGGATCGGCCCGGATGCCCAAATACGCCCGGCCACCGGTGCCTCCGATCGAGATGCCGCCGGCTCGCACGGTCCGGGTGCCCGACCGCGGTGAGCTGTTTCTGCGCGACAGCGGTGGCGCCGGACCGGCGGTCATGCTCCTGCACGGCTGGATGGCCGACGCCGACCTGAACTGGTGCGGCGCCTATGAGGATCTGGCCGCGGCCGGGTATCGGGTCCTGGCCATCGACCACCGCGGCCACGGGCGGGGACTGCGTCAGCTGAGCGACTTTCGCCTGACCGACTGCGCCGCGGACGCCGCGGCCGCGCTGCGCCAGCTGGCTGCAACGCCGGCGCTCGTGGTCGGCTACTCGATGGGCGGCGCGATCGCCCAGCTGATGGTCCGCGACCATCCCGAGGTGGTGGCCGGGATGGTCCTGAGCGGCACCGCCCAGCACTGGCAGGACCCGCGGACACGGCGGGCGTTCAAGGCGCTCGGCGTGCTCGGCCTGATTCTCTCCGTTGCCCCGCGGGCCACCTGGTCGGCGGGCTTGCGCCGCGCCGGCCTGCGCGACTCGCCCGAGACCGCGTGGGTGCTGTCGGAGATGATGCGCCACTCCGCCCGGGACATCGCCGAGGCCGGACGCGAGCTCGGCCGCTTCGACTCACGCCCCTGGCTGCGGCCACTGCCGATGCCGGCCGCGGTTGTGCTCACCACGCGCGATGAGCTCGTGGCGCCCGAGAAGCAGCGCCAGCTCGCCGCCGCGCTCCAGGCACCGGTGTTCGAGGCGCCGATCAGCCATCTGGAGATCACCACCGAGGGGGCCGCCTACAACCCGGCGCTGCTGCAGGCGCTGGCCGCGGTGGGCGGCCGCCAGGCGGTCGCAGCCTGAGGCGGGCCCGCCCGCCGGACGGCACCGCGCCCCGAAGCGGTACGCTTCGAAGCCGATGCGACGGGCTCGGATCATCGCCGTCCTCCTCAGCGTGACGGTCGCGCTGCTGGCCTTTGCCGCGCCGGCCTTTGCCGCCGCACACTCGGGCGAGGGCTGGTGGGGGGAGACCGACGACGTGGTGATCACGAACGCCATGTACCTGACGATCATCTTCTTCCCGACCGTGATCGTCATCTTCTCGCTGATCCAGTGGCGGCTCGACAAGCGCAAGCATGCGCGCATGGACGCCGCCAAGCGCCGGGCGTCGAACGCCGACTGGCGCGGCGGCTGGTAAGGACTTCAGTCGAACACACGTCGAAGTCGCCTCGCGGCGGTCGAAATGCGCGCCGTCCAGCGATATTCTGTTTGCTAGGTACCGGCG
>JAFAYP010000393.1 GCA_019240305.1 Solirubrobacterales bacterium | reverse complement strand
GTCACCACGGTCGGCTTCATCGTCGCGATGGCCGTCGGGCTGCTGATCGGCCTGGTCAACGGACTGCTCATCGCGCGTTACGACATTCCGGCGTTCGTGGTGACCCTCGGCACGTTGGGCATCGGGACTGGCCTCGCGGACCTCATCTCGAACGGCCAGGAGATCTCGACGCTCCCGCCGCTTATTGGCAACATCGGCAACGAGAACATCTTCGGCTGGATCCCGGTCGTGGTGCTGGTCGCGGTGGTGATCACCGTCGCAGCCGGTGTGATGCTCGCCAGGACCCGGTTCGGCACTTACACCTACACCATCGGCGACAACCGCCAGGCGGCGGTGCGCGCGGGAATCAACGCCCGGCGCCATCTGGTCAAGATATACGCGCTGTCAGGCCTGCTCGCGGGAGTGGCTGGGGTCACTGTCATGACACGGCTGGGCGCGGCCTCCCCCTCGTCCGGGTCAAACGACGAGCTGAACGCGATCGCGGCCGTGGTGATCGGCGGCGCCAGCCTGTTCGGCGGGCGCGGCACGATCCTCGGCTCGTTGATCGGCACCTGCATCATCTCGGTCCTTTTGACCGGGCTGATCATCGTCAACGTGCCGCCGTTCTGGCAGCTCGTCGCGGTGGGCGTTGTGCTGATCGCCGCGGTGTACATCGATCAGCTCGGCGGGCAGGGTCGGGAGGGCAAAGAGCGGTGAGCGTGCGGCGGGACACGCACCGGTTGGTCTCAACCATCAATCACGTAGGAGGAGAACTCGTATGAGTAGACGCACACCGCGCGCGACGGCGCGATCGTGCATGGGTATCGTCGTGTGTGTCGTTGCGCTTGCTGCGTGTGGAAGCAGCAGTAGCAGTAGCAGTAGCAGTAGCAGCGGCAGCGCCACGAGTTCGGCGACCGCGAGTACCAGCTCGTCGGGATCCAGCTCTTCCGCAGGCAAGCACTACTCAGTTGCCTTCATTCCAGGCGCCACCGGGGTGGCGTTTTACAACTCGCTCGGGTCGGGCGTGCAGGCCGAGGCGACCAAGCTCGGCATGAGCTACAGCACCCAGGGCGCGGCCGACTTCACCCCGGCGGCGCAGACCCCCGTGGTTGACGCCGTGTGCTCGCGCCATCCGAGCCTGCTGCTGATTGCCCCCACCGATCCGGTCGCGCTGCGCCCGTCGATCCAGCGGTGCATGAACGAGGGGGTCGCGGTGGTCCTGGTGGACACGACCCTGACCGACAAGCAGGGAATCGTCAGCGCGATCTCGTCCAACAACATCCAGGGCGGTGAAGCGGCCGGCAAGATCATGGGCCAGGAGCTCCACGGCAAGGGCGAGGTGGCCCTGATGAGCCTTAGCCCGACCGCGTCGACCCAGGTCGAGCGGCTCCAGGGAGCCAAGCAGGAGCTGAAGTCGGCCTACCCGGGAATCTCGATCGCGGCGACCGAGTACACCCAGCAGGCCCCGACCTCCTCTGAGACCACGGCGCGCGCGATCTTCAGCGGCCATCCTGGCGTGGGCGCGTTCTTCGGCGCGGCCGAGCCGAACGCTGAGGGTGTCGCCCAGGCCACGGGCGCCACGGGCAAGCACGTGATCAACGTGGGCTACGACGCCTCACCGACCGAGGTTGGACTGCTCAAGAGCGGCAAGATCTCCGCCCTGGTCATCCAGCAGCCGGCGCTCGAGGGACAGCTCGGCGTGCAGTACGGCTACGACGATCTGACCAACAAAAAGTCGGCGATCCAGGCCAGCGTGCTGCTCCCGAACGTGGTGGTCACCACACAGCAGGCCAGCTCGCCGAACGTGACCAAGTACTACTACACGGGCACGAGCTGATGATCAGCCCGGCAGCCTCGCGTGCGGTCCGCCCCCCGGGGCGGACCGCGTTCGGAGGTGTGGCGTGAGAGCTGCGCTCCTCGTCGCTCCCGAGAAGCTCGAGCTCGTCGACGACTGGCCCGAGCCCGACCTGCCGGCCGAGGCGGTCATCGTGCAGATGACCGCCCTCGGCATCTGTGGCTCGGATCTCGCCGTGTGGTCCGGCCAGCGCCCGCCCGACACGTTTCCGTGGATCATCGGCCACGAAGCGATCGGAGAGATCGTCGCGGTCGGGGACGCCGTCACGGACCGCGCCGTGGGCGATCGCGTCGTCATCGAGCCCAACTACCCGTGCGGGATATGTCCGTCATGCCGGCGCGGGAGCACGGCGACGTGCACCAACCGGCTCGCCGTCGGCATCAACGCTCCTGGCCTGCTCCGCGAACGCGCCGCCGTCCCGGCGGCGTTCGCCTGGCCCGCCCCGGCGAACATCTCCAACGAGGACCTTGTCTGCGCGGAGCCCGTCGCCGTCGCCCAGAGCGCCGTGGAGACGAGTGGGCTGGCGTCCGGCGGTCGCTGCCTGGTCGTCGGCGCCGGTGCGCAGGGGCTGTTCGTCTGCCAGCTGGCGGTGGCACTGGGTGCCGAGGTGTCGGTGATCGAGCCGCAGGCCGCGCGGGTTGTCCTGGCCGAGGAGCTCGGGGCGACCCCCGCACAGCCCGACGAGGAGTTCCCGCTCGTATTCGAGACCTCGGGATCGACCGGCGGCGTCCTCGCCGCCCTGCGCCTGGTCGA
>JAFAYP010000339.1 GCA_019240305.1 Solirubrobacterales bacterium | reverse complement strand
CCGGCCGGGACGCTGATCCCGGCGCACCCGCGCTCGAGCAGCGCGTCGACATCGTCCGGGTCCGGCTGGTCGAGCGCCACCGGTCCCCAGGCGGTGAAGCGGTCGCCGAGATCGTCGATGCCCCTCAGGTGGGCGTCGATCAACTCGGCCGACTCCTCGCGTGGGAGCGTCTCGATCCCGATCGGGCTGGACAGGGCGACCAGGGCGTGGTCGAGACCGTCGGCGTCGAGCAGTTCGACTCGGCGCTCCGGGCGTTCGGCCTTTAGCTCGATGGCCCAGGCCTGCTCGCCGGCGCAGTGCAGCACCGCGAGCCCGTCGGTGTGGCGGACGAACGGAAGCCGGTCCCGCCGGCTCAGCGCGTCGAGGAGCGGTGCCGTCCACACGTGCTGGTGGACATCGACTCGCTGGTCAGCGTCGGCGTGGACGGGGGGCCGGGTAGACATCCACCACAACATACCACACTAATTCAATCGACTTTCTCTAGACAGAGAACTCCGCACTCGCGATCAGGGGCAGCCCGAGTGAGGCCTTCTGGGGTGCAGGTGTAGGCGGGGTGCTCGCGCGAAGGGGATCAGCCGCGGGCCGGCTTGGGCGCCCGGCGCGGCTCGACGAACGGCTCGTGGTCGGCCGGGTGGCCGGCCTCGATCACGCGGGCGCGCTCGAGCTCGGCGTTGAACTCGGCCCCGAGGAGGATCGCCACATTGGAGATCCACAGCCAGACCAGGAAGATGATCACGCCGGCCAGCGTGCCGTAGGTCTTGTTATAGGAGGCGAAGTTGGCCACGTAGAGCGCGAACAGACCCGAGGCGACCACCCAGACGGCGACCGCGAAGATTCCGCCCGGGCTGAGCCAGCGAAAGCCGGGTTGCCTGACGTTGGGCGAGGCCCAGTACAGGATCGAGAACATGAAGCTGATCACCAGCAGCAGCACAGGCCACTTGGCGATGTCCCAGATCTGCACGGCGCTGCCGCCCACGCCGAGCAGGTCGCCGATACGTCCGGCCAGGCCCCCGGTGACGACCACCGCGAACGCGCTGAGCGCCAGCAGCAGGAGCATCGCGGTGGTGAGCGCGAGGCGGACCGGGATCGTCATCCAGAACGGACGGCCCTCATCGATGTCGTAGATCTGGTTGGAGGCCCGCATGAACGCCGCCACGTAGCCCGAGGCGGACCACAGGGCGCCGGCGATTCCGACGATGAACAGGACGCCCGCGGCGCCGCGGCTCTTGTCCAGGCCCTCGATCGCACTCGTGAAGACCTTTCGCGCCGTGCCGGGGGCGAGCTTGTCGAGGTTCTGGATCAGCGTTTGGGTGGCGGAGTGGCCCACCAGCCCGACGATCGAGATCAACGCGATGATGGCCGGAAAGATGGCCAGGATCCCGTAGTAGGTGAGCGCCGCGGCCAGATCGGTCAGGTTGTCGGCCTTGAACTCGCGGAACGTCCGGCGGAACACGCCCGGCCAGGAATGGGACCGAAGGCGTGTAGGAGCCTTGGGCGCCGCTTCGTGCTCGTTGGTCATGCTCCCTCCTCCGGCAGCTCGACTCTGCGCTAGGGCTTCCCACTGAGCGGTCGGCCAAACTTCGGCCCCACCGCTCGCCCGCTACAACTAGGGCTATGCGCGATGCCGAGCTCCTGCTGCGCAGGTCGAGTCGCCCGCTGGTGATCGGTATGGGTGGCGGGGGCGATGTGGTCGGCGCGCTGGCCACCGCGGAAGCGGCTCGCCTGTACGACCACGCCGAGCCGGTGCTGGGCGGATTGACCTGGGAGCGCCGGCCGTTTGACCCGGTGCCCGGGCCGCGGGCGACAGCCGAGATCACCGGTGCGGAGGAGCTCGCTCCCGGCGTCCTCCTGGCCGGACCCGAGACGCGCCTGCGAGACCGTGACGTGGTGTTCGCCGAGTCGCGCATGTCGCAGTTCCTCGGCCAGCCGACGGTGCTGGTCGACGTCAACGCCGGCGTACCCACCGTCGCGACCGGCCTGGCCGAGGCGATTGCCGCGCTCAAGTGCGACCTGCTCGTGCTGATCGACGTGGGAGGCGACGTGCTGGCCCACGGGGACGAGCCCGGGCTGCGCAGCCCGCTCGCCGACGCGATGATGCTGGCCGCCGCCGGCCGGCTGAGCACCAGCGGCCAGCCCGTGCTGCTCGGCGTGTTCGGGATCGGCTGCGATGCCGAGCTGACGCCCGAGGAGGTGCTGGCCCGGCTGGCCATCGTGGCCGGCGCCGGCGGGCTGTGCGGTGCGCGCGGACTGACCGGGGCGGTGGCCGAGCGGATGGAGGCCGCGATCGAGCTGGTCAGCACCGAGGCCAGCGCCGAGGCCGTGCGGGCGTTCCGGGGCGCATCGGGCACGAGCACGATCCGCGGCGGGACCCGCACGCTCGAGCTGAGCTCGGTCGCGGCGCTCACCTTCTACCTCGACGTGGACATCACGATCAGCGCCGCCGGCCGCCTGGCCCGCGCGGTGGCCGAGGCCGGCAGCCTCGATCAGGCCAACGAGGCGCTGAACCGGCTCGGCGTGCGCACCGAGCTCGACTACGAGCGCAATGCGGCCGGCGCCGCCGAGGCCGAAGGCCCTGAGCAGCCAGACCGCGTGGTCAGCCCGGGCGCTTGAACGCCGAGCGGTAGTCGACGCCTGGCACCTCGATGGCCGCGTTGACGGTCCGGCAGCGCGCGCAGCGGATCCGCAGCTTGCGGTTCATGTACTCCGGCGGCATGGCCACCGCGAGCACGTTCCCGCAGGAGACGCACAAGTAGTCGTCGGGTCCGTTGCCGGAGAACACCGGCCGGTCGGGATCCGTCTGGACCGCCGTGCCGCCGTCGGGGGGGACCTCGCCCGGCTCGACGCCTCGCATGGCGATGCGCGCCATGGCCGGCTCGCTCAGAGGCTGGCCAGCTTCTCGGAGAAGTTCTTGATCATCGCGTCGAGCACATTGACCATCACGCCCTCGCCCATCGACGCGGCCTTGCCGGTGATCTGCGCCTTGGTGTGGATCGTCCCGCCGCCGTCTGAGAGCAAGAAGGTCACGTCGGCGTTGGCGTGGCCCTGTCCGCGGGTCTCGCGCGACTTGACCTGGAGCACGGCGCGGTGCTGGTCGGGGTCCTGCTCGATCACGGACACGGTGCCGGCGTAGGTCAGCGACATCGCGCCCATCTTGACCTTGATCTGCGCCTTGACGCTGTCATCGCCGGTCTTCTCGGTGACGCTCCCGCCCTCGACACACGGCACCAGCCGTTCGAGATCGAGGATCGCCTGCCAGCTTTCATCGATCGGCTTGCCGGTCGAGAAGGAATGGTCCAGTTCAACCATGGGGTGTCTCTCCTATTCGGTTAGGGTTGATCCTATGGCACAGCATTTCGGACCCGACAACGCGCGTCTGACGATCCGGACCGGGCGTGCCGGCGCCGCCTCGAAGGCCGGGCACGACCTGCTGATCGAAGTCACCTCGTGGCAGGCGACCCTCGATCTCGACGCCGAGCCCGCGCTCAGCCTGAGCGCCGACCCGCGCTCGCTCCGGGTGCTCCAGGGCACGGGCGGCGTCAAGGGACTGGATGAGGACGACAAGGCCAACATCGCACAGACGATCGACGACGAGGTGCTGAAGGGCCGCCCGATCGAGTTCCGGTCGAGCTCCGCCGAGCGAAGCACCGACGGGAGCAGCCTGAGCGTGCGGGGCGAGCTCGCGCTGGGCAACGGGCGCGGCCCGGTCACGTTCGAGCTGGCCGTGCGCGACGGCCGGCTGACCGGCGAGGCGACGGTCAAGCAGACCGCGTTCGGGATCAAGCCGTACTCGGCCCTGTTCGGAGCGCTCAAGGTGGCCGACGACGTGCGCGTGGCGATCGAGGCCGATCAGGCGTCCTTGTAGACGGTCTGGGCATCGAGGCCGCCCTCGACCCCGGGCGGGAGCTGGCCGGTGCCGTGCGCGTACAACGCGATGTCCGCGATCGTCCTGGCCTGGTTGGGGTCGGTGCTCGGCACGAACGCACCGTCCTCCCAGGTGAGCGACTCCGGCGAGGTGTCGAGCGCCGCGGCGGCCAGCAGCTGGGCCTTGGCCCGGATCTTGCCGGTGGCGCTCTGGATCGCCTCCGGCGTCCCGCCCGACGGCGCGGTGTTGTAGCCGTGGCCGGTGCCGAAGCGGTCTGAGTCGGCCGGAACGACCTTCACGTCCAGCGCGGGAACGCCGAGCTCGGAGGCGACGAGCTGCGCGTAGCGCGCCTCCTCGCCGTCGGACTCGGTGGTCAGGCTCAGGACCATCTTGCCGGTGGGGTGCACCCGCAGGAACACCGCCCGGTACGCCTCGTTGGCCATCACTCATCCTCCTGTTGTTCTTCGAGATGTTGCTGCTGAAGTCGCTGGCGCTCGAGGTGGGCGCTCAGGGCGTTGTGCTCCTCGAGCTCGCAGAAGCTGGGCTGCGGCCCGCCGAGCGGATGCGGTGGCACCGCGGGCCGCTCGCACCCGGGATAGATGCAGGTCTTGGTCATGTCCCGAGTGACCATCCGGGAGTCGTCTTGCCGCGGCTCGGGCCGTAGCCGCTCGGCATCGCCACCGAACTGCCCGGCACCGGCGTCGCGCTGGGCCATGGCTCCTGCTCGGGCTCGGGCTCGGGTTCGCTGTCAACCGCGAGCCCCAGTGCTTCGCTGCGCGGGGCGCCGATTGCTGCGGCCACCTCGTTCAGCGCGTCGAGGCTGTGTCCGCTGACCAGCGCATCGCAGAACGGCAGCGCGGCGACGAGACCTCCCGCGCGGACCTTGAAATCGCGCGCGCCGACGCGTGGGTTAACCCACACGATGCGGTAGGCGAGCCGCCTCAGCCGCGCCATCTCGCGGCCGACGAGTGCCGGGTCGCCTCGCTCCCATCCGTCGGACAGGATCACGATCACCGCCCCGCGCGCCATTCCACGCTGGCCGTGCCGGTCGTTGAACGCCTTGAGCGCGTCGCCGATCCGGGTGCCGCTCGACCAGTCGGGAGCCGTGGCCGCCGCCCGCTGGATCGCGCGCTCGGGGTTACGCGAGGCCAGTGCGCGTGTGACGCGGGTCAGGCGTGTGGCGAAAACGAAGGCTTCGGCGTTGGGCCCAGCCCCGGCGGCGCAGGTCAGGAACTGAAGGTAGGCGCGGGCATATGGCTCCATCGAGCCCGAGATGTCGCACAGCAGGACGATCCGGCGACGCACGACGCGCCGGCGGCGGCGGGCCAGCCGGATCGGGTCCCCGGCCGTGCGCAGGCTCCCCCGCAGCGTGCGGCGCAGGTCGATTCGCTCGCCGTGGCGACGGCGCTCGGCGCGCCGGGTGCGGCGCTGCGGGGTGGCCAGCCGGATCCGGGTCATCAGGCGGTAGAGCGACGCGAGTTCACCCGGCTCGAGCGCGTCGAAGCGCTTGGCGCGGAGCACCTCCTCGGCTGAGGCGAGAACCGGCACCGGAACGTCCTCGGTGAGCTCGTCGGGCCGGCTCGAGCCGGCGGAGGAGGGGGCGCCCGCCGGGGGCGCGTCGTTCGCGGCTGCCACGGTGCGCCCCGGTCCCTGGGGGGGCGAGGGTTCGCTGTGCCCGGCCTCGGTGTCGGGTGCGTCCCGGTCCGGAGCAGCGGAGCCGAAGACCGTCGCGAACACCGCATCGAAGGCCGGCACCTGGGTCGGGTCGCTCACGAACACCCCGCGCGCGGTCCAGTACAGCCGCCGGCGGGAGACCGGCTCGATCGCGGCCAGGGCCTGGGCGAACCAGGCGGCGCGCTCGGCGGTGACCGGCACACCGGCCTCGTGCAGACGCCGGCTGAACGCCCCCGCCGTCGCGGGCAGGTCGAGGCCCAACGTGCGCACCGTGAACGGCCGCGTACTCATCGCGGTCCCACCAGCTGTTCGAGA
>JAFAYP010000266.1 GCA_019240305.1 Solirubrobacterales bacterium | reverse complement strand
ATCGTGACCCGGTCGCCGAGCATCCCGACCTTGACCGCGTCGACGCCGATGTCCTGGACGACCGCCCTGACCTGGGCGATGATGATCTCGGGCGGGATCGGGTGAACGGCGCTCACCCCCACTGTGTTCTGCGCGGTGATCGCGGTGACCGCGGTCATGCCGTGCACGCCGCAGGCCGCGAACGCCTTCAGGTCAGCCTGGATCCCGGCGCCGCCGCCGCAATCCGAGCCGGCGATCGAGAGCGCGCGGGGGATGCGGGTCTCGGTGGACACGTCCCTTGAGGTTAGTCAGGGCGCCACCCTGAAGCGCCCGCCGGCGCCGCGGTGCACGTAGCCCTCGAGCTCGAGCGCGGCCAGGCCGGTCAGTCCCCACTGGGGGTTGAACCCGGCGCGGGCCAGCGCCGCGAGCGTGTCGTGGCCGTCGGCCACCGCAGCCAGCAGCGGACGCAGCGCGTCGGGCGGCGGGCGACGCTCCGGTTCGGCGCGGCGCGCGCCCGCGCCGAACAGGTGGTCGAGGACGTCCTGGGGCCCGCGTACCAGGCAGGCGCCGTCGCGCAGGAGCTGGTTGGTCCCGGCTGCCTGGGCCGTGGTGACGCGCCCGGGAACCGCTCCCAGCGGACGGCCGAGCCCGGCGGCCAGACGGGCCGTGACCAGCGCGCCGGAGTCCTCCCCCGCCTCGACGACCACGCTCATCGCGGCCAGCGCAGCGATGATCCGGTTGCGGGCCTGGAACATCCAGCGCCGCACGCCGGTGCCGGGCCCGAGCTCGGACAGGGTCACTCCGGCGAGGAGGATCCGGCGGTGCAGGGCGCGCTTGCCGGCGGGATAGGGCCGCTCGGCCGACCCGGGAAGCACGGCGACGGTTGGCGCATCGGCCTCGAGCGCGCCGGCATGCGCAGCCGCGTCGATGCCGAACGCCATCCCGCTCACGACCGGGAGGCCGGCCAGCCCGAGTCCGCGACCCAGCGAGCGAGCCACATCCAGCCCATAGGGCGACGCCCGCCGGGAGCCGACGATCGCCACCGGATCCGTGCTCGCCAGCGACAGCAGCCGGTCAAGGCCGCCGGCGACGTGGAGCACCGCCGGCGGCGCCGCCAGTTCGCGGAGCGCCGGCGGATAGGCGCGATCGCACCCGCAGATCGTCTCCAGGCCGGCGGCCTGCGCGCTCGAGTTCGACGCTGCCGGGTCGAGGCGCTCAAGCTCGCGGCGCAGGCCGTCCTGCTGCCGGCCCCCCAGTGCGGCGATCAGCTCCTCGTCGCCGAGCGCCAGCACCGCCTCGATCCGCCCGCGGACCTGCTCGATGTGCCCGGCCATCCGCCCGAGCAGCCACGTCCGGCTCAGGCAGGCATCGCACGCCCGCGCTGTCATGCCGCCAGGGCGGTCTCGGCGGCGCTGCGCTGGCGCAGGCTGAGCGCTCTCAGCACGTCCGCCTGGGCGATCCTGTCGCGGCCGTCCAGGTCGGCGATCGTCTGCGCCACGCGGAGCACGCGGTGGCGTCCGCGAGCGCTCAGAGCGCCGACGGCATAGGCCTGGGCCAGCACCCGCTCCGCGGCCTCCTCGAGCCGGACGTGGCGACGCACCTGGCGGGCGTCCATCTCGCCGTTGCAGCTCGCCGTGGTCCCGCCCAGCCGGTGGCGCTGGCGCTCGCGAGCACAGGCGACGCGCTCGCGGGTGCGCGCCGAGGACGTGTGGGGCGGGGCGCGCAGGTCGTGCTCCTCGGGGCGCTCGACCCCGATCAGCAGATCCATCCGGTCGAGCAGCGGTCCGCTCAGGCGGCGCTGGTGGCGGCGCAGGTCCGCCTCGCCGCAGCGGCAGCGGTCGCCCACGCCGGCGAACCCGCACGGGCACGGGTTGGTAGCCGCCACCAACATGAAGCGCGTGGGGAACAGCAGCGCGCGCTGCCCGCGCACGATTGTCACGCAGCCATCCTCTATCGGCTGGCGCAGGGCGTCGAGGCTCGAACGCTGAAACTCGGCCAGCTCGTCCAGGAACAGCACGCCGTGGTGAGCCAGCGTCGCTTCCCCCGGCCGCGGCGGCGCGCCGCCGCCGACCAGGCCGGCGGCCGAGATCGTGTGGTGCGGCGCGCGGAACGGCCGGGCCCTGAGAAGCCCGGCGGCATGCAGGCCGGCCACGCTGTGGATCCGGGTCACCTCGATCGCCTCGGCCCGGGTCATGGCCGGGAGGATCGAGGGCATGCGCCGGGCCAGCATCGTCTTGCCAGTTCCGGGCGCCCCTTCGAGCAGCAGGTTGTGAGAGCCCGCTGCGGCGATTTCGAGCGCCAGCAGCGGCGCCGCGTGCCCCCTGATGTCGGCCAGATCGGGCTCGGCCGCGTCGCTGGCCGCCTGAAGCGGCGCCTCGGGCAGCCGAGGAAGGCGCCCGCCACCCAGCACCTCGACCGCGGCTCTGAGGCTGGACACGCCAGCCACCTCGAGTCCTTCGACGAGCGCCGCCTCGTGAGCCCGCTCGCGAGGCACGATCAGGCGCCGAAGGCCGGCGTGGCGCGCGCCCTCGGCGACGGCCAGCGCGCCGGGCGAGTCACGCAGCTCGCCGCTCAGCGACAGCTCACCGAACACGGCGTAATCGTCGAGCGCGTGCGGCGGCACCTGGCCGCTGGCCGCCAGCACGGCCAGGGCGAGGGCGACATCGAAGCCGGGGCCGACCTTGCGCAGGAAGGCCGGCGCCAGGTTCGCGGTGATGCGGCTCTGGGGGAACTCGAAGCGCGAGTTGAAGATCGCCGAGCGCACGCGGTCGCGCGACTCGCGCACGGCGGCGTCGCCCAACCCGACGATCGTGAACGCGGGCAGTCCGCTGCGGATGTCGACCTCGACCGAAACCTGGCGCGGATCAATCCCGTCGATGGCGAAGGTGGCGATGCGCGCGAGCATCGGATCACCGTACGCATCGGCGTCTGACGCGTGGTTGACGGCGTGTTCCAACTCTCCCCAGGGCCGGCCGTCCGCCCTGCGCAGAATTGTCACGCGCTGTGACCCACCTGTCACGAGATCGCCCGTAGCGTGATCGACGTGACCGGCGAGCACCGTCCCCACCTCGGCCGGCTCGGCGAGCAGCTCGCTGCCGAGCATCTGATCAGGCGCGGATTTCAGATTGTCGAGCGCAACTATCGGACGCGCTGGGGCGAGCTCGACATCGTCGCCTTCGACGGGCGCACGCTCGCCTTCTGTGAGGTCAAGACACGGCGGACGCGCGTGCCCGGCCGCAACCCGCTCGAGTCCGTGCACGCGCGCAAGCGCTCAAAGGTGCGCAAGATGGCGGGCAGCTGGCTGGCGGACCGATCCAACCGACCACACGCTCAGCGTCTTCGTTTCGACGCGATCGGAGTGACCGTCGATGAGACCGGCCGTCTGGTCAGCCTCGAGCACCTGGAGGGCGCCTTCTAAAGGCCGGTTTGGTGCGCTTGGATCGCGACCGGCTCAGCCAGCTCCAGCTGCTGATAGGCCATCGACTGGAACGAGAGGCGGTGAAGGGGCGACACGCCGAGCCGCTCGATCGCCTCGCGGTGCTCAGGAGTCGAGTAACCGACGTGCTGGGCGAACTCCCAGCCGGGGTGAGCGGCGTCGGCGCGGCGCATGTAGCGGTCGCGCGTCTCCTTGGCGATCACCGAGGCGGCCGCGATCGCGGCGCTCTTGGCGTCGCCGTCGATCACCGCCTTCTGGTCGTGCCCGGTCGACGCGACCGGGAAGCCGTCGCTCAGGCACAGGCAGCCGGGGCAGGCCACCTGGGTGAGCGCGTCGCGTAGGGCGGCCAGGTTGGTCTTGTGCAGCCCGCGCGCGTCGATGCCAGGCGCGCACCGCGACACGATCGCCACCTTGGTCGCGATGCGGAGGATCACCGGGAAGAGCTCGGCCCGGCCCTCGGGCGTCTGCTGCTTGGAGTCGTTCAGCGCACCCAGGGCGCGGACCTCGCCCGGACCGATCCGGTTCAGGTCGAAGAGCACAGCGGCCGCCACGAGCGGCCCGGCCAGGCACCCCCGGCCGGCCTCGTCGGCGCCGGCCACGAACCTCGCGCCAAGCCCTCGATCGAATCGGAACAGCCGGCGGGCTGGCTTGGACGCCGGCTTGCCCCGCGCCGTGCGGCGAGCGCCACCCCGGCGCTTAGAGGAATCCGATGCGGTCGGGCGGCCAGTAGGTGAAGAAAGCGACACCGATGATCCACTTGTCGGGCACGGGGCCCCAGAAGCGACTGTCGTCGGAATCGGGGCGGTTGTCCCCCATCATGAAGTAGTCACCGGGCGGAATCTTGATCGCTGTTCGGAAATTGCAGGCAGAATTGCCGCCGCACTGCACGATGTAGGGATCCTTCTCGCGCACGCCGTTGCGGTAGACGTGGCCATCAACGATCGAGATCGTGTCGCCCGGGCCGCCCACCACGCGCTTGATGTAGGTCTCGTTGGACTCCTGCGGGGTGGGCGCGTCGCACGCCTGATTCTGGCCTGCGCCCTGATTGGGGTTCGCGCATACGCCCTCACCGGTGGGCCCACCGGACACTGCCCCCTCGGGCGGATGGAAGACCACGACGTCGCCCACGCTGGGGTGCGAGACCAGCCGATTGGTGAGTACGCGCTGGTTGATGGCCAGCGTCGGGATCATCGAACCGCTCGGGATCTTGTAGGGCTTGACGATGAACGCCTGGATCAGCAGGGCGAGCGCCACCGCGATCGCGACCGTGACCACCAGTTCGATCAGTCCCTTCACGCCCGACCTCCCAACCCGGGACGTCCAGCGGCGGATGCCCTTTTCATCAGAGGAACCCGATCCGGTCGGGCGGCCAGTAGGTGAGGAACGCCTTGCCGATGACCCAGGCCCGAGGGACCGGACCCCAGAAGCGGCTGTCCTCCGAGTCCGGCCGGTTGTCGCCCATCATGTAGTACATCCCCGCGGGAACGGTGATGGTCTGCGGGAAGTTGCACGATGCGTCTCCATCGCACGGCACGATGTAGGAGTCGGCCTCGGGCTTGCCGTTGCGGATCACGTGACCGTTGCGGATCGAGAGATGATCGCCGGGGAGCCCGACGACTCGCTTGATGAAGGTCTGAGACGAGGGCTGCGTCCAGGCGACCTGGCAGGCGGCCGGCCCGTATTGCCCGTCCTGGTTCTCACCCTCGTTGGGGTTCGCGCACCCGTTGTTGTAGTTCTTGGGCGGGTGAAACACCACGATGTCCCCGACGTTTGGCGAGGAGAAGTCCATCGCCAGCCGGTCGACCAGCACCCGCTGGTCGATGCGGACGGTGGGCAGCATCGACCCGCTGGGGATGCGGTACGGCTTGACGAGGAAGGCCTGGACGGCGAGGGCGAGGACGAGCGCGGTGACGACGATCACCACCAGCTCGACGAGGGTGCCTACCGGCGACTTCCTCGCCTTGGTCACCCCTGCTCTTCGCCGGCGGGTGCCTCCTCGGCGGCCGGACCGGCGTCCTGCGGCGCCGTCGGGGAGGCGGACGCGTCCGTGGCCTCGGCGCTGGCCTGCACAGAACTGGTGTCATCCGCCTCGGCTTGGGTCTCGCCCTCGCTCCTGGCGGCGTCGTCGGCCGGCGGCTCCGCCTCGGCCGGCGCCTCCGCGGCCGCCTCGGCCGGCGCCTCCGGGGCCGCCTCGGCCGGCGCCTGCGCGGCTGCGTCGCTGTCGGCGAGCGTGTCGTCGCTCGGCAGCTCCTCGGACGGTGGCTCGTCGGCCGCCGGCGGGTGCAGCAGCTCGCGCTCGACCGCAACCTCGGGTGCGGCGCTGCGGCGCTCCCGTACGCGGGCGCGCTTGCCCACTCGCCCACGGAGGTAGTACAGCTTGGCGCGGCGCACGTCACCGCGCGCGGCCACCTCGATGCGCTCGATCTTCGGGGAGTGCAACGGGAAGGTTCGCTCGACCCCAACGCCGAAGGACTGCTTGCGCACGGTGAAGGTCTCGCGCGCGCCGTGTCCCTGGCGCTTGATCACCACGCCCTCGAACACCTGCGTGCGGCGCCGCTGTCCTTCGATCACCTGGAAGTGCACGCGCAGGCGGTCGCCGGCGTCGAACGCCGGTACCCGGCGAAGCTGGGCGCGCTCCAAGCTGTCGATCACGGTGCTCATATCGGGCAGGTCCCTGCCACACCCTGCGGTGTATGGCGATTGGGGGCGTAGTCCACGAGCACAATGGCGCTCGTGCGCGGGCGGCGCCTATGGTAGCGAACCGTCCGCGGCGCGCTGCAAACGCGGGCGGCGACTACGGTAGCGAACCGTCCGCGGCGCGCTGCAAACGCGGGCGGCGATTACGGTAGCGAACCGTCCGCGGCGCGCTGTGCGCTCTGCTGCAGGCGCCATTCCCGGATCCGCGCGTGATGGCCGGAGAGCAGCACGTCCGGCACCCGCCAGCCGCGGTACTCCGCCGGGCGGGTGTAGTGCGGATACTCGGGCGCG
>JAFAYP010000245.1 GCA_019240305.1 Solirubrobacterales bacterium | reverse complement strand
GGCAGGTGCATGACCTGGGCAATCAGGCCGCACCCGATTACTCCGACCCGTGTCCGATCGTTCACCGCTCTCCTCGGTCCGTGGCCCCGGGGACCCGAAGGGAATTCACGACCGTGCCGATCGCGACCCTGAGCATCCCTTGTCTGGAACGTTCCATAGCATAGAGGGACGCGGGGTCCGGATCAAGGGAGACAGCCACGCATCCTGGAACGTTCCACGGATATGATCGCCACCTGATGTCCGTTGTGCCCGCCCGCAGGCGGCGAGTGCGGAAGGCCCCGACGATCTTGGATGTTGCTGCCGAGGCCGGGGTCTCCAAGTCGACCGTCTCCAACGTCGTACGCGGCGCCGAGGTGGCGGACGCGACGCGTGTGCGCGTGCTGCGCGCGATCGACCGGCTGGGCTACAAGCCGAACGCGATCGCGCGTCAGTTCGTGCAGCAACGCACGACGATGCTGGGCGTTCTGGTCGGCGACCTGAGCAATCCGTACTACGCCCAGATGGCACAGGTGGCTGAGCGCGCGGCGTTCCGTTGCGGTTACACGACGATGTTCTGCAATATCGAAGGCGAGGAGAACATCGCGGTGGCGGGAGTAGACTCGCTGCTCGAGCATCGGGTGGCCGGCATGGTGTTCCTCGCCTACATCTCGCGCACCCGGCAGCTTGAGAACGCGCTCAAGCAAGCGTCTGTGCCGATCGTCTTTCTGGGGCTGAGCGAACAGTGGGGAGACTCGGTGGGACCGCAGGACACCCAGGGCGGTCGCGTGGCCACCGAGCACCTCCTGACGCTCGGGCATCGCCGGATCGCCTACGTCCGCACGCCGCTCGTTGAGCCGAGCGGCGACCGTGCCCGTTACGCCGGCTACCGCGCCGCGATGCGCAAGGCCGGCGCCACGGCTGGTTCGCCGATGCAGTGGCAGCCGGGGACGAGCACCGTGCGAGCGGGCGCCGCCAGGCAGGACCTCCGGGAAACCCTCGGGAGCCCCGCCGGACCCACCGCGCTGTTCGTGTCCAACGACATCGGCGCGATCGCCATGATCGAGACCTGCGAGACGCTCGGCTTCGCGGTGCCCGGCGATGTGTCGATCGTCGGCTTCGACGACATCGCGCTGGCCGGGCTGCATCGCATCTCACTCACCACGGTGGCGCAGCCGCTGGACTTCCAGGCCGAGCGGGCCGTCGCCCTGCTGCTCGAGCGGATCGCGGACCCGGGCCGGCCTTCGCGGCACGAGAGCGTCCCGGTCGAGCTACGGGTCAGGAACTCCACAGGACCGCCCGCCGGTTGAGTAGCCGACTGACCCGCGGGTAGGCAGTTCCATATGCCTTCCCAGTCTGCCGGGCTCACCGCGGAACTCGAGCCGGGGATCAGCCGACCGCTGGTTCTGTTGCTGGCGTTCATCTGCGGCGCCGCCGTGGCCAACCTCTATTACGCACAGCCCCTCTTGCACACGATTTCCCGCGCCTTCTCGGTCTCGAGCGGTCAAGCTGGCCTGCTGGTCACCGCGTCGCAGGCGGGCTATGTGCTAGGGCTCGCGCTGCTCGTGCCGCTCGGGGATCTACTCGAGCGCAGAAGGCTGATCGCGGTCATTCTCGTGGTCTCGGCCGGTGCACTCGGTCTGGCGGCGGCCGCTCCGAGCTTCGCCGTGTTCGCGATCGCGGTGGCGATCGTCGGCGTGAGCGCGGTCGTCGCCCAGATCATCGTCGCGATGTCCTCGTCTTTGGCCAGCGGGACCGAGCGTGGGAGAGTGGTCGGCACCGTGATGAGCGGACTGCTGATCGGCATCCTCGTCGCGCGGACGATCAGCGGCATCGCGGCCGAGTTCCTTGGCTGGCGTGCGGTGTTCGTGATGGCCGCGGTGGCCATGATGATCCTGGCCTCGGTGCTCCGCTGCGTGCTGCCGCGAGTCCCGCCCACCGAGCGCCTCAGCTACCCCCAGCTGCTTCGCTCGGTGCTGGCGCTCGTCCGCGGCGAGCCGCTGCTGCGCCAGCGCATGCTGATCGGCGCCACTGCGTTCGGCTGCTTCAGCGTGCTGTGGACCTCGGTTGCGTTCCTGCTCGCCGGAGCGCCCTACCACTACGGCAACGCGGTCATCGGCCTGTTTGGACTGGCCGGCCTCGCGGGGGCGCTGATCGCGCCCGTGGCCGGTCGCCTGTCCGACCGCGGTCACGGACGACTGGCGATGACCGGTTCGATCTTCGTGCTCCTACTCAGCTGGGGCGCGCTGGCCTTCGGTGAAAGCTCAGTGGTGGCGCTGATCGTCGGCATCGTGCTGCTCGACCTGGGCGCCCAGGCCATGCACATCTCCAACCAGAGCGCGATCTACACCCTGCACGGCCAGGCCCGCAGCCGCTTG
>JAFAYP010000204.1 GCA_019240305.1 Solirubrobacterales bacterium | reverse complement strand
GGCCGCTGCCCCGCTCCCTCGAGGCGGGCGACGAGGTCGTCGAGGCGGAGCTCCTCGAGCCCGTGGCTCACCGCCTCGAGCTCAGCGGCGCAGTACTCGACGAGGTCCCGGCCCTCCTTGACCAGCGCGAGCGTCTCCCGCAGGCCGGCCTCGCCCGAGTCCAGGCGCCGGATGATCTCCTCGATCCGGGCCACCGCGCTCTCGTAGGTGCGCGGGGAGGCGGGGTCGGCACTCATCGCGAGACCTCGGCGTCGAGAACGCCGTCGTGGAAGTGCAGGCGAACGTGGTGGGCGCTGCGGGCGGCCGCAGCGGAGCCGAGTGCCTGGCCGTCGCAGTCCTCGACCAGCGCGTACCCGCGGGCCAGGGTGCGGTCGGGGTCGTGCGCGGCGAGGGCGAGCGAGAGCCGCTCGAGCTCGCGGCGGCGAGCGGCGCGGTCGGAGGTGCGGGCCCGCTCGGTGGCGCGGCCGAGCACCTTGGCGTGGACGCCGCCCCGCTCCTGGCGCTTGGCCACGCCGCGGCGGGCGCTCGCGCGGAGCTCGCGCAGGAGCTGGTGGAGCTGCCGGCGCTGGCGCGCAACGTGATGGCCGGGGGCGGCGGCCAGGCGCTCGAGCGCTCGCGCGCGGTCGGTGATGGCCCGGCGGCTGTGGTTGTGCAGTCGCCGGGCGGCGGCGCTGCACTCGGTCCGGGCGCCGGCGCAGTCGACCGGCACGGCGGCCTCGGCGGCGTGGGTCGGGGTGGAGCAGCACACGGCGGCCACGTCGTCGATCAGCGTGCGGTCGGTGTGATGGCCGACCGAGGAGATGACCGGCACGCGCAGCAGCGCCACCGTGCGGCACAGGGCCTCGTCGCAGAACGCGAACAGGTCGGCCAGCGAGCCGCCGCCGCGGGCGACGATCACCACCTCGACCTCGGGGATCGCGGCGAGGTCGCGCAGCGCGGTGGCGATCACCGGCGCGGCCATGCGGTCCTGCACCGGAGCGAAGCCCCAGATCAGGCGCCCGGCCCAGCCTCGGCGCTTCAGTCCGGCGAGCACGTCGTCGCGGGCCTTGCCGCGCTCGCCGGTCACCACCCCGATCGTGCGGGGCAGGAGCGGGCGCGCCAAGCGCTTCTGCGGCTCGAACAGTCCGTCCGCCTCCAGGCGCCGGCGCAGGCGCTCGAGCTGGACGAGCAGGTCGCCCTCGCCCGCGGCCCGCAGCTCGCACACCGCGAAGGTGAACGAGGGCGAGGAGGAGGCGCTGCCCGGGTAGTAGTCGCAGCCGCCGCCGACGACCACCTTGACCCCGTCGGAGAGCGCGACCCCCAGGTGCTCGAAGTCAGAGACCCACATCGAGCAGGGGATGGCGCCGCGCGCGTCGCGCAGCTCGAAGTACACCCGAGCGCGGCTCGTGCGAAATCCCCACACCTCGCCCACGAGCTGGACGCGCGCGAACTCGAGCAGCTTCCGCTTGAGCCGGGCCGCGTAGGTGCCGACCTCGTAGGGGCCGGGCAGCTCACTTTCCGGTGCAGTGACGGCGATCGCGGGCTGAGTCATCTCGGGTACCGAGGCTACCGGCCGCCCCCCACGGATAGGATGGGCCGCCGTGGACCTGACGCTCTCACCGGCCGAGGAGGCCTTCCGGGACGAGCTGCGGGGCTGGCTCGAGGCCAACCATCCCGGACGCGAGCCGGCCGGTGACGATGCGGCCTTCGAGTTTCGCCGGGTCTGGCAGCGCAAGCTGCACGACGCCGGCTGGGCGGGGCTGTCCTGGCCGGAGGAGTACGGCGGGCGCGGCGCCACGCTGGTCGAGCAGGCGATCTTCAACGAGGAGATGGTCCGGGCGCGCACGCCGTCGGTGGCCAACGTGCTGGGCCTGGCCATGGGCGGCCCGACGGTGATCGCCCACGGCACCGAGGAGCAGCGCAAGCGGTTTCTGCCGGCGATCCTGTCGGCCGAGGAGATCTGGTGCCAGGGCTTCTCCGAGCCGGGGGCCGGGTCAGACCTCGCGTCCCTGAAGACCCGGGCGGTGCGCGACGGCGATGAGTGGGTGGTCACCGGCCAGAAGGTGTGGACCACGTTCGCCCATCATGCCAAGTGGTGCATGATGGTCGCCCGCACCGACCCCGAGGCGGCCAAGCATAAGGGTCTCACGTACTTCCTGATGGACATGGAGCAGGACGCGGTGCAGGTCAGGCCGCTGCGCCAGATCACCGGCGAGTCCGAGTTCAACGAGCTGTTCATCGAGGAGGCGCGGGTCCCCAAAGAGAACATCGTGGGGCGTGAGGGCGAGGGCTGGGCGGTGGCCATCACCACGCTCATGCACGAGCGGGCGACCCTGGCCTTCGGCCTCCAGGTCAGCGTGCAGATCGCCCTGCGCGAGCTGATCGAGACCGCGGGCAACGCGCGCGGCCTAAACGGCGCGGTGGCGTCCGAGGACCCGGTGATCCGCCAGCGCCTGGCTCAGCTTTTGATCGAGTCCGAGGTGCTGCGCCTGAATGCCTACCGGGGTCTGAGCGCGATCATGCGCGGCGGCGTGCCCGGCCCGGAGGGCTCGCTTGGCAAGTGGCACTGGTCGGAGGTCAACCAGTCGCTCACCGAGCTGGCGATGGAGATCGCCGGACCGCGGGCGATGCTATCCGCGTCCGACGGGAACTGGAGCTACCGGTTCCTGCGCGCCCGGGCCAACTCGATCGAGGGCGGCACGACCGAAATCCTCAAGAACATCGTGGCCGAGCGCGTGCTCGGTCTGCCCCGGATGCGATGAACTTCGGCTTCACCGACGACCAGCAGGCGATCAAGCGCACCGCCCGCGAGTTCCTGAAGGAGCGCTATCCGGCCGCGACCGTGCGCCGCCTGGCCGAAGAGGAGCGCGGGTTCACCGAGGAGCAATGGCAGGAGGTGGCCGAGCTCGGGTGGCCTGGGGTGATCGTGCCCGAGGACAGTGACGGGCTCGGGCTGGGAACGGTCGAACTCGTGGTGATCGCCGAGGAGATGGGCTACGCGCTGGCCCCCACACCGTGGTTCTCGACCACCGCCGCGACGCTCATGCTGGTGGCGGCGGGCACCGAGGCGCAGCGTGAACGGTGGCTCGGAGCGCTGGCCCGAGGCGAGGCGCGCGGGACGCTGGCCGTGTGGGACGAGCACGCCGGGTGGGCGCCCGATCACTCGGAGCTCGAGCCCGACGCCGATGGCAAGTTGACCGCCACCAAGATCGCCGTGCCCGACGCCGGGTCGGCCGATTTCCTGATCATCTCCGGGGCGGACGGCCGGCACTGGCTCATCGAGGCGAGCGACTCCGGCGTGAGGATCTCGCCCGAGGAGGCGATCGACCCGACGCGCAAGCTGTTCCGGGTCGAGCTCTCGCGTGCCGCGGCCGAGCCACTGCAGGGGGCGGGCGAGGCGATCGCCCGGGCGTACGCCACGGTCGTCACGATGCTGGCGGCCGAGAACGTCGGGGTGGGTCAGCGCGCGATGGAGATGGCCGTGACCTACGCCAAGGACAGGGCCCAGTTCGACCGACCGATCGGCTCCTACCAGGCCGTCTCGCACCGCTGCGCGCAGATGCTGCTCGAGGTCGAGGGCTCGCGCTCGCTCTGCTACTGGGCCGCCTGGGCGCTCGATCACGAGCCCGACACCGGACCGCGGGCGGGCTCGATGGCCAAGGCCTACGCCGGGGACGCCGGCTTTCGGGTGACCGCCTCCGCGCTCCAGGTGCACGGCGGGATCGGCTTCACCTACGAGCACGACCTGCACTTCTTCCTCAAGCGCGCCCACGCCAACGCGCACGCGTTCGGCGACTCGCGCTGGCACCGGGACCGCGTGGCGGACCTGGCCGGCTTGTAGCCGGCGGGGCCGCGCCGGCCCGAAGGCCGGCGCGGCTTGCCAGTGCCTGCTAGTAGCGCCTGCTCCCGCAGCGGGTGTTCAGCTGCGGGTTGGGCAGCGGCGCGCTGATGATCGTGCCGCCGTAGCGGGCGACGTCAGGCGTGCCGTACTGCGCGTCCTTGCCGAAGTCCGCCTTCGTGTTCGGCAAGCTGTTGCCGAAGTTCCACACGCAGAGGCTCGATCCGTACGAGCCGCTGGACGACAGGCCGTCGGACCTTGAGTCCTGCGCGCTGCCGAGCGTCCAGAATGGATAGAACTTCGCGCTGATCGGCGGGACCGTGCAGCCCGCGCCCGTCGCCACGTTGCACAGGTTCGACGAGCCGCCGATGTCGGTCTCGAACTGAACCTGGGGATAGGTTCTCCCCCCTGTGAACGGTCCTATGTAGTTGATCGATGTCGGATGGTTCGGCGATCCATCCGGCCAGTCCGGCACATAGGCGGTGCCGTCGAAGTCCAGATCGCCGTTCTGGAATCGGTTGTTGTAACAGATGTCCACCCGTGAACTCTCGGTGGCGGGGACTCCGTTGATCTGGACTGTGCGGGTGCCGGCCGCGAAGCAGAAACCGTCGGCAAACTCGCACAGCGCACCACTCGCCGCGTTGTTGGTCGGGCACGCGACCGGCCCGGTGGGTCCTTGGGTGGTCGCGTTCTGACAGATGACCCCACTACAGGGTCCTTCGCCGATGGCGGTCGGGCTGCCCTCCGCACCCCCCACGCAGGTGTCGAACACGTTTGGATCCGAGTACGACTGACCGCCCGGATACGTCATATCGAACGGGTCCTGGTTGGTCACGGAGTTGCAGGTCTCGCCGTGGCCGATCTCCTGCTCCATCAGCACGCCGCCCTCGAGCGCCGCCCACGGCACCTGGTTCTGCTGCTTCGCGGTGTTGTACTCGGCGTGGAACGTGAACGGATTCCCTGTGCAGTCGGCGATGTTGGTGTTCATGAACCCGTTCTTGGCGCTAGCGACCATGACTCCGGATTGGCCTGTGGTCAGATCTGTGACCCTCGTGGTGAAACCTCCCGGCGGATCGGATATCGAGACCACCAGTAGGTCTCCGCCGTTCATCATCAGAGTTTCGCGATTTGGTGTGAACGTCGACACGTCGGTCAGCTGCGGGCTCGGTGGCCCGGTGGGATTGCCGTCGTGCTGGATGTAGGCGAAGTTGACCGGCTCTTCGCAGTTGCCGTTACACGTCGCGAACCCGAACGTGCACTCGAGGCTGTCGATGGTCAGCGCGGAGCACCACCGGGTCGGGCTGCAGCTCGCGCTGTCGATGAACGGAGTGAAGCCCGGCGGGTAGAACTGCAGCTCCATGAACGCGGAACCGGCTGCGCCCGGATCGCTGATCGATCCCGAGTTGGAATCGCTGTCCGGCGTGCATGAATTCTGCGGATAGGAATGCGGATCGCAGAGCGGCAATCCGAACCACGGCGCGATACTCAGCTCGCCGTAGTCGGTCACGCTTCCGGACGCGGTCGGCGGCTTAGCCGGATCGACCGGGAGCTGCATCACGTAGGTCATCCTGTTGCCGGAGCCCGGCTGCGAGGAGATGAACTTGACGCTGGGTTCGTCGTGACCGACGTACCAGCCGTTGTCGATGAACCGGGTCGCCTTCCCGTTCAACACCGCGATGGGATCCGTACAGAGCTCTTTCATCGCGGGCCGGGCGGAGCCGTAGGACGCGCTCCACCCGTTGCAGTCGAGATCGTTGGTGGCGTTGGGGGCCACCGATGCCGAGGCCGTCGCGGGAACCGCCAGCGCTACCAGCCCCAGGACAAGCCCCAGCATCACCCACCGGCGCGTCGTTCGACGTCTGCAGAAGACTGGCACCCATGTGCTCATCTGCGCCCTCCGGTATGAGAGGCCCGCTCCCCATCGCGGGCCGCGTTGTCACGATGAGCGGGAACCTATTCCTCTCGCCACGGTTCGGCAAGCCCCCAACATCCGCCCTCGCGGCCGGCTGAGGGCTACGGCGTGCCCGGCTCGCCGCGGTAGTGCGGAGGCTCGACGTGGCGCACGTCGGCCTCGAGCACCGCCGGGTCCGCGGCCTCCCACCACGTGCGGCTGAAGTAGCCGCGGAAGAACGGCCAGGAGGCGAACATCAACACGACGCCGAGGATCAGGCCGCCGACGCCGACCAGGATCGGGGTCTGGATGCCGGCCAGCGCGTGGGAGTAGTTGTTGCCGGCGGTGTTGTAGTAGCCGAAGGCCTTGACGCCGACATAGCCCATCATCACGCCGCCGGCGACCGGGATCAGGCCGGCCAGGAAGAAGTTCCGGACGCTCTTGAACAGCTCGCGCCGGAAGTACACCCCGCAGGCGAGTCCCGTGAAGCCGTAATAGAAGCAGACCGCGAAGCCGAGGGCCGAGATGGTGTCGCCCAGGACGTGCTGTTTGGGATTGAAGGCCAGCAGGCACACGGTCCAGACGATCGACAGGCCGCCCATCAGGAGGGTTGAGAAAGTGGGCGTGAAGAACCGGGAGTGAACGCGCCCGAATGCCTGCGGAATCGATCCCCAGCGCGCCATCGACAGCGTGGTACGAGCGGTGGGGAGGATCGTCGTCTGCGTTGACGCCGAGGCCGAGGTCAGCACGCAGATGATCAGCAGCTTGTAGAGCGGTGAACCGAGCACGCCCTGACCGAGAGGGCTCAGCACGTCGCTGGAGTTGTTCGAGAGGAACGTCGTGCCGTGGAAGCCCTGGGCCGCCGCGCTGACCGCGACGTAGGTGACGAGCAGGATCAGGGTCGAGACAACCGCGGCCTTGCCGGGTCCCCGGTGGCGGTCGCGCGACTCCTCGTTGACCGCGACCCCGGAGTCCCACCCCCAGTAGATGAAGATGCCGAAGATGATCGCGGCGATCAGCGAGGTCCAGCTCAGGTCGAAGGGGTTAAACCACGATGCCGAGACCTTGATCGATCCAGTCGGGTGCCCGGAGTAGATCTTGACGAACGCGACCACCACGAACAGCGCGAGCGTCAACAGCTCGAGGGTCAGCAGGAACTGCTGGATGCGCGCGGACAGCTCGATCCCTCGGTAGCAGATCCACGTCATCAGCACGATCCACACCACCGAGCCGATGATCAGGGCGAGGTTCGACTTGGCCAGGCCGTGGAGGCTGAACAGCTCGTAGGTGTACAGGCTGGCGATCTCGGCCAGTGAGGCCATCACGATGATGTCGGCCAGGAAGATCGCCCAGCCGTTGATCCAGCCGATCTGCGGCCCGAATGACCGCGTCGTCCAAGCGAACGTGGTGCCGGCGTCCGGGTCCGCCAGGTTCAGGAAGCGGTAGCCAACCGACACGAACAGGATTGGAATGAACGCGACGATCAGCACCGCCGGCGAGCCCACGCCGACACCTTTCACGGCGACGATGAAACCGAGCGTTGTGGCCAGGCTGTAGGCCGGCGCGGTCGAGGCGACCGCGATGACCAGGTTCGAGATGTAGCCGATCGCGTCGACCTTCAGGCCCTTGGCCCCGGGGGCGCTCGCGTCCACGGGGGCTGCGGGAGACTTGGGGAGGGTCGACGACTCCAAAGCGATGCGAAACCTATGCGCGCGGCGACGCCGCAGGCTGGATCACAAACTACTGCCTCTTTGGACGGCGCGTCCAATTGGGCGAGCGCTACCGTGCGACGCCATGGACGACGGCCAGGTGGCGGTGGCGGTGCTGGGTGCGGCGGGCACGATCGCGCCGGCGATCATCCACGACCTCGCCTGCTCCGAGGAGGTCTCCGCGATGACCCTCCTCGACCTCGATGCGGACAAGGCCGGCGCGGTGGCGGAGGAGCACGGCGCGGGCAAGGCGAGTGCGTCGGCCATCGACGCGCGGGACGTGGAGGCTCTGGCGCACGCCCTTCGAGGCGCGGACGTGCTGCTGAACACCGCCTCCTACCGGATCAACCTGGAGGCCATGCGCGCGTGCCTGGCGGCCGGGTGCCACTACCTCGACCTCGGCGGCCTGTATCGCACGACCCATCGCCAGCTCGAGTTGCACGGCGAGTTTCAGCAGGCCGGGCGGCTGGCCGTGCTCGGCATCGGCTCGAGCCCGGGCAAGACGAACCTGATGGCGGCCGAGGCGGTGCACCGGCTCGGTGATGGGGCCGAGGGCATCGACTCGATCGAGGTGTACGCGGCCGGGCGCGATCCGGCGGCGCCCGACGACGGCCGGCTGCGCCCGCCCTATGCGATCCAGACCCTGATCGACGAGCTGACGCTGGGGCCGGTGGTGCTCCGCGAGGGACGAGCCGTCGAGGTCGAGCCGCTCGCCTCGGGCGGGACCGTGGACTACGGCGACCCGATCGGCTCAGTCGAGACGATCTTCACCTTGCACTCCGAGCTGGCCACCTTCGGCGAGAGCTTCGGCTGCCGTAGCGCCAGCTTCCGCCTGTCGCTGGCGCCGGCGCTGCTCGAGCGGCTCACGCAGCTGGCCGATGCGCCGCCGGAGGAGGTGACCCGTGCCGCGCGCGAGGCGGCCTCGCCGTCCAACGAGACATTGTCGGTTCACCTGGTCAGGGTGCGCGCGGTCGACGGCGAACGGCTCGAGGCGCGCGCGATTACTCGCCCGCACTTCGGCCTGGGCGGCTCGGTGATCTCGACCGCAACCCCAGCGGCGGCCTGCGTGCGGCTGTTCGCGCGTGGAGCCCTCACCGCCACCGGCGTCCATCCGCCCGAGCGCTGCATCGAGCCGGGCCTGATGTTCGCCGAGCTCGAGGCCCGCGGCTGCACGTTCAGCTTTACGAGCTCGGACTGAGCGCGCCCGTCGAAGGGCTCAGACTTCGGTGCCCGCGGTGACGCTGCGCAGAGGCGCGAGGCCGGGCTCGGCCTTGTGGCCGCGCACCTCGCCGGCGAAGGCGATTCGGTTCAGCCGGGAGATCTCGCGCTCGCCCTCGATCCTTGCCGGATGATCCGCTGGCAGCCCGCGGATCAAGATCCGGATGCGCTCGCGCATCTGCAGGGCGAAGTGCGGCGTGGAGGCGCCCATCAG
>JAFAYP010000201.1 GCA_019240305.1 Solirubrobacterales bacterium | reverse complement strand
TCGGACGGCCCGAGCGGGCGGCCTCGGGTGAGGGCTATCCGGTGGCCCACGCGGCCGAGCAGCACCGGATCATCACCACCGCGCTGGACCTGGGCGAGGAAGTCTCCCAGTATCCGCGCAAAGCACCGGGCGACCGCTAGGTCCGCCCGCCCGCCGCCGCCCGCCGGACGCCCGCCCGCGCCCGACCCCGACCGATGCACCTCTTTCCGGTGGCGCGAAACCCGCCACCGCGCCGGGGATGCCCGAGCCTCGCGCTTGGTGCCATCGGTTATTGACGGGACTTCCTCGCCCTCCCACGCCATTTCTGGCACCCTTGAGGCAGTGGGCTTTCGTAGAGACGGATCGCGCAGAGACAACTCGCGGCGCCACCTGGCCCCGGCCTTTGGCGTCCACGACATGGCCATCGACCTGGGCACCGCGAACACGCTGGTGTACGTGGGTGGTCGTGGGATCGTGGTCTCCGAGCCGTCGGTGGTCGCCTCCGACGTGGACTCCGGCCTGGTCCACGCCGTGGGCTCCGATGCCGAGCGGATGATCGGGCGCACCCCGGCCTCGATCGCGGCCACGCGCCCGCTCCGCCACGGCGTGATCGCGGACTTCGACGTGACCGAGCAGATGCTCCGCTACTTCATCCGCAAGGTGCTCGACCGCCGCATGGCCCATCCGCGCTTGATCGTCTGCGCGCCCTCCGGCGTGACCGAGGTCGAGAAGCGAGCGGTCGAGGAAGCCTCGCTCGCCGCCGGCGCGCGGCGCGTCCATCTGATCGAGGAGCCGATCGCGGCCGCCATCGGCGCCGGCATGGGCATCGAGGAGCCAGTCGGGCGGATGGTCGTCGATGTCGGTGGCGGGACCAGCGAGATGGCGGTCATCTCGCTCGGGGGAATCGTGGTGTCGCGCTCGGTGCGCGTGGGCGGCTACGAGATGGACGAAGCGATCACCTCGTACCTGCGCGGTGTGCACCAGCTGGCCATCGGCTCGCGGACGGCGGAGCGGATCAAGATCGAGGCCGGCTCGGTGACCCCGCTGCATCCTGAGGAGGTGATCGAGGTGCGCGGCCGCCACCTGGTGACCGGACTGCCGACCGCGGTCGAGCTGCACTCAGAGGAGATCCGCGCGGCGATCATGGCGCCGGTGCGGGAGATCATGCGCGCGATCCGCGACACGCTCGAGGAGACGCCCCCGGAGCTGGCCTCCGACATCGCCCGGGACGGGATCCTGCTCGCCGGGGGCGGCACCCTGGTGCGAGGCTTCGAGGAGCTCGTGGCGGAGGAGACCGGGATGCCGGTGTTCTCGGCCGAGTCGCCGCTGACCTGCGTGGCCTTCGGCTCAGGCCAGGCGCTCGCGCATTTCGACCAGCTCAGCCGGGCGAGCCGCCACCGCGTCCCCACTCTCACCCCCGACTGGCGCACGGTCAGCTAGCCATCTCCGGGCAATCCGGCGCACCGCGCCGGTCAAGCCGACCGCGGCGAGCAGGATCAGGAACGGGTCGACCGGCTCCCGGAAGCGCGGCGTCTCGACGTTGACCAAGACCACGCTGAGCGCGAGCAGCATCGGGACGATCCACACCCATTTGGGCGCCGTCCGCACGGCCCGCGAGAACACGCCGAGCAGCGCGAGCAGGCAGATGATCCAGAAGCTGACCACGCCGACTCGCGCGGTGCTGCTCGGCAGCGAGCTGGCGGACGCGGAGGCTTGCCACGCGTAGGTGCCCTCGAGCTCGAACAGCCGCAACGTGTTGTGGAAGGCCACGTCGAGCGGCGCGCTCGGGTGCTGGGCGATGTAGTGGAGCGCCTGGTGCTGGAGCCGGTCGCCGATCTGGGGCTCGGTCAGGCGGCCCGCCTGATGGATCAGCGAGCGCTCACCCGGGATGCCGTAGAAGATCCGCCACTTGTAGGGCACGACGGGGTTGGCGGCCGAGGCTGCGTTGTAGGTGCCGACCAGGGTGATCCCGGTCTCGTCGGAGATGGGAATGAAGCGGTGCATGACCGCCTGGTTGCGGAGCGTCCACGGCAGAATGGTCAACGCCGTAGCAACGACGAGGAGCGCAGGGGCGAGCAGCGAGCGCGGGCGGGCCGCCCATATTGCCGCGATCAGCGGGACGAGCATCAAGGCAGCGTTCTCGTGGGTGAGCGTGGCCAGCCCGGTGAGGACTCCGGCCCCGGCGATCCAGCCATACGCGCGCACAGGCGCGGAGGCCCGGCGGACGCGCAGCGCCGCGTACACCGTGGCCAGTACCAGCGGCGCCAGGAGGTTCTCCGCCACCAGCGTGCCGGCCAGCTCGATTCCGACCGGATAGACCGCGGCGATGATCAGCGCGATCAGCCCGGCCAGCGGGCCGAACAGCT
>JAFAYP010000196.1 GCA_019240305.1 Solirubrobacterales bacterium | reverse complement strand
TCGCCCGCGCGTCTTGTGCATCGACAGACCCCCAGTCGGCACCGAGCTGCCAGGTGCCCAGGCCGACAACGCTGACGCCGCGGCCGAGCCGCTCGATGGTGCGCTGCTCCATCCGCCCATCCTTCCAGACCGGCTCGCCGCGCGTCTCCGCGCGGTGCGGCGCGCAGCTCAGTCGCCGGTCGGCGTGACGCCGGCCGCTTCGACCATCAGGATCGAGGTCCGCGCAGGAGCGCGGGTCCGGTGCTCGACCCCTCGCGGGACGGTGAAGCCCTGGTGGGGATCGAGCGCCACGGTTCCGCGGCCTTCGAGGTCGATCAGGAGCTGGCCCTCCAGGACCAGGAAGAACTCGTCCGTGTCGTCATGGTGATGCCAGTGGAAGTCTCCCTCGATGACGCCGAGACGTACGACCGCGTCGTTCACCGAGGTCAGAGTCTGGTTGAACCACGGCTCGTGCGCGCCGGCCTCCCGGGCCACGTCGATCAACGCCAGATGGCCGAACTTGTCGTCGAGATGAATGTCGTAGCGGTCGCCGGCGTTCACGTCGGCCACCATATAGGATCTTAGCTATCTATCTATGCCTGATCTGCTGACCGTTCTGCAGGCCCTCGCCAACGACCGCCGGCTGCAGGTGCTCGAGTGGCTTGCGGATCCGCGCGCGCATTTTCCGCCCCAGCGCGATGGGGACCTCGTCGACGACGGCGTCTGCGTCGTGTTCATCGCCGACAAGCTCGGGGTCGCCCAACCGACCGCCACGGCACACCTGCAGGTCCTCAAGCGCGCCGGCCTTCTCACGTCCAAGCGCGTCGGACAGTGGACGTTCTACAAGCGCGATGAGGACGCCATCAGCCGCGCCAAGGATCTCCTGCAACTCACGCTGTGACCCCTGATCAGCCAGCTCTGCGATTTCGCTGATCGCGACCGGCACGCAGATCGCCGTCGCGAATGGTTCGAGAGGCTGGGCCGGCCCCGCGCCAACCCGCGCACGGTGCGGGTAGGCTGACCAGCGATGGCGCCCAGAGCGACACATCGCCGGGTCCTGATGCTCGGTGTGCTGCTCGCGGCGATCACCGCGTCCAGCCTTCTGGCCAGCGGCGCCGCCGCTCGCGCACACCGTGCGCGGTGCGGCTACCACGTCCACGTCGCAGCCAGCTATGTCATGCGCCTCCACGCGCACGAGACAGCCGGCGTGTTCGGGATCTACCTGATCGCCCCCGAGCGATACGTGCAGCCGAACGGCGCGATCTGCGTCAACGTGATCAGGCGGCACAACCTACCGCTCGATCACGTGTACACCGCGAGGTTCGGCTCGCGGATGGACGTCGTGCACAGCCATCACAGCATCTTCCGCGGCTTGGGTCTGCACCCACAGCTGTTCGACGACGGCGTCTACATCACGTTTCTGCCCGGAACGCTGGCGGCGATCGAGCAGTGCCCGGGCTGCTTCAGATTCGAGGTGTGGCCCCGCGGATATCGAGGAGCACGCCCTGAACTCAGTGGGAGGTTGTAGATGGCGAAGATCGCCGTGACTGGAGGCAGCGGCAAGGCCGGACGCGCAGTCGTCCGCGATCTGCACGAACGAGGGCATCAGGTCCTCAATATCGATGTGGTGCCATCCCCGGAGTCGTCTCAACCGGATGATCCGATCCCGTTCCTCAAGGCCGACGTCACCGACTTCGGCCAGGCGCTCGAGGCCCTGAGCGGCGGCGAGACGCTGCCGGGGATCGAGGCGATCGTGCACCTGGCCGCGATCCCCTCGCCCATCCATGCCACCTCGGACCAGGTCTTCCGCACCAACATCACCAGCACCCATGCGGTGTTCTCCGCGGCCGCCCGGCTAGGGCTGCCCCGGGTGGTCTGGGCCAGCAGCGAGACGACGCTCGGCCTGCCGTTCGAGCAACCGCCCGACTATGCGCCGGTCGACGAGGCACACATCCGCCCGGAGACCAGCTACGCGCTGTCGAAGGTGCTCGGCGAGGAGATGGCGCGCCAGTTCCATCGCTGGCATGGCACCACGATCATCGGACTGCGCTTCTCGAACATCATGGTCCGCTCCGACTACGAGCGGTTCCCGGGCTTTTGGGACGACCCGCACCAGCGTAAGTGGAACCTGTGGGGGTACGTCGACGAGAGCCACGTGGCCGAGAGCGTGCGCCGGGCCCTCGAGGCCGAGGTCGAGGGCACCGACAATTTCATCATCGCCGCGGCCGACACGGTCATGAAACGCCCGAGCCGCGAGTTGATGGCCGAGGTGTTCCCGAGCGTCCCACTCGCCGACCGGGTCGACGGTACCGACACGCTGCTCGATATCGGCCACGCCCGCGAGGTCCTGGGTTACGCCCCGGCCTTCACCTGGCGCGAGTTGTTCTGAGCGGCCGCGGGAGCTTGACCTCGCCCCGGGACTCCCAGCCCTCGAGCGAGCGAGACAGATCGGCGCGCGGATCGTCGAGCTGTGCGAGCGCCTCGGCGAACTGGTCGCGGACCAGCGGCGAGATCGGAGCATCGAACTCCAGGCGCTCGAACAGCGAGCTCGCGATCCGCAGGTCCTTCACCATCAGCGCGAGCTGAAAACCCGCCGCGTAGCGACGAGACATCGCCTCGTCGATCAGCGTGTTGGCGGTGCTGAAGTTGCGTGCCGTACCGGCGTTGAACACGTTAAGCATCGTCTCGACATCGAGTCCGAAGCGCTGGCCGGCGACCATCGCATCGAGTGCAGCGGCGAGCGCGGCCGCGGACACGTAGTTGTTGAGCGTCTTCATCGCGTGACCGCAGCCCAGCGGGCCGGCCCGGAACACCTCCTCGGCCATCGCCTCGAGCAGCGGCATCACCCGGTCGATCGCCCGGTCGTCGTCGCCGGCGACCATGAACGTGATCCGCCGCGTGTTCTCCCCGACGGCCTCGGGCCGCGTGACGGGCGAGTCGAGCAGGGTCAAACCGAGACCGGCGAGCTCGGCTCCGAGCTCCCGGGTGCCGTAGGGGTCCGAGGAGCTGGTGTCGACGATGATCGTCCCCTGTCTCAACCGGGAGGCGATCCCATCGTTTCCAAGCAGGGCATCACGGACCACCTGCCCGTTCGGGAGCATCGTGATCAGGATGCCGACCTCGGCCAGAGCGGCCGGATCACCGCCACAGGCGCGGCCGCCGTGCGTGGCGACGAACCAGCCCTCGCGTTCAGGATCGGCATCGCTGACGATCAGGTCATAGCCCGCGGCCAGGAGGTTCGCCGCCATCGGTCCGCCCTGCTGACCGAGACCGACGAAGCCGACGAGGGCGGGGCGTGGGTCGCTAACTGATTTCGGTGTCATGCCTCGACACTGACACAGATCTCCGCTTTACGCGGAGCTGGCAATCCGCTCCGGGTCCCCACTTCCGGAAGGACCCGCGGTCAACCCCACACTCGACCCGCAGCCGATGCCGAAAGCTGAGTTAGGCGCGCTGGGGTGTGGTCAACGCCGCACTCGGCTTACGGCCGTCGCCGAATGTGGGGTTGGCCACGGAGGTGGATACCCCCAGCTCCGCGCAAGGACCGTCCGGGGACGGATTCGGCATTACGCTGCGCATCGTGCTGATGAGCGGCCGACGCGTCTTGGTGCTGGGTGCCCTCGTCGTGTGTTCCGGCACGGTGGCGACAGGCGCCCGGTTCGCGCCCGCGGCTAACCGCACCCGCATCCCTCGCTACGGCGTTGACATCCAAGCCGTCTTCACCGCGGCCGGCAATCCGCTGCTCGTCGCCAACTTCAGTCCGAACGGCGCGCTGGCCACGCCGCACTGGTCGATCTGCGCGCCGCCCCCTCAGGGCACCTGCACGGCCGCCGCCACCGTGTCCAAGGTCGACACGCTTGCACCAGGGCCCGAACCGGCAGGAACGCGGTTTATCGCACGCGCACGCCACGCCGGCCGGACGTACTCCGCCTCCGTGACCTGGCTCGGCAGGGTGCAAGCGCTCACGGCACCCGCGCTCGAAGGCGCACCAAAACAGGGCGGAATCGTCGACCCACTCCCGGCACAGTGGACGGGCGGATGGAGTGGCGATTTCGACCAGCTCGGTGTCGAAGCCTGCGCTACCCCCAGCGGCACACATTGCCGGATGCTCGGTGGCGGCGAATTTGGATGCCCTGACAACACCTCCAAACCACGGCTGCGCGGCTGGTTCACGGGCTGGTACGTCTTCGCGCTCGACGCGCGGCTCAGCCGGGACGAGCTGTGCGGCGGCACTGGCTACGACGCGAATGCGGACCTCCCGGTGTGGAAGGTCGGCCAGACGGTCGTCCGCTCGCCGCCGCTGGCCAGGATCACCGGCCCACCGCGACCAACCGTGAGATTCCTCAGACCGGGTCTTCTCAGCAACGGGACGCTGTACGTCGCACACGTGCGATGTCTCACGCGGTGCACCGTCGAGCTCGATGTCGAGAGCAGCGCCAGCGGAACGTCTCGCCGCTTCGCGTTTCGCGGGACCCGGCGACTCGGGGTGCGCGCCGCGAACCTGACTCCGGGTCCGGTGACGGCGGACATGCACGTCGACGACAGCCCGCAGCTCAGGGCGCGGTCGACCTTCCCCTGACCTCGACCTCAGGCGAGGATGTTCACGAGCGAGCGCTCCGAGGCCAGCGCCTTCTGGAGCACGGCCACCTGGACGGCCTCGTTCGCCGAGTCGCCGCCTGAGCCGTCACCCGGCCCAGCCACGTTGGACGCGGCCTGGGCCGTGGCCCCGAACATCGCCTGGGCCATGGCCGCGCCGCTCATTGAGCCAACCGCAGAGATATCCATGGACCGGCAATCGGCGTCGCGGCACTGCAACACGAGGATCGGGAACGTGACTCGGCGGGGGTTCGGCGATGCCCGGTGACCGACGCTAATCCCGCGTCTCTGCGGCACTTTTCTCCTGAGCCTCGTCGAACATCGCGGCCGCCTCGGCGTCCAACTCGTCGGGCGGCATGTCGCGAGGCGGCCGGCGCGTGCTCTGCCGGGCCAGGCGGCCGGCGCGGCGGGCCTGGTCGGTGAGCAGGTATTCGATCTGGGCGTTGATGCTGCGCAGGTCCTCGTCGGCCCAGCGGCGCAGGGCCTCGAACAGACGAGGATCGAGCCTGAGCAGGAACCGTTTGCTTTCCGGCATCTCGGCTTCTTTCGCTTACTGGTAGAGCGTGCCGGTGTTGATCACCGGGGTCGGGGTGTGATCGCCCGAGAGGACGACCATCAGGTTGGAGACCATGGTCGCCTTGCGCTCGGGGTCGAGCTCGACCAGGTCGCTGTCGGCCAGTTGCGCAAGCGCCATCTGGACGAGGCCGACCGCACCCTGCACCATCGTCCTGCGGGCGGCGAGGATCGCCTCGGCCTGCTGGCGGCGGAGCATCACCTCGGCGATCTCGGGCGCGTAGGCCAGGTGAGTCAGCCGGGTCTCGAGGATCTCGATGCCGGCCAGCTGCAGGCGGACCTGCAGCTCGGCCTGCAGCGCGTCGCGGACCTCGTCGCCGTTGGCGCGCAGCGAGATCGTTCCCGGGTTGTAGTCGTCGTAGGGGTACTCGTTGGCCAGGTGGCGCAGCGAGGTCTCGCTCTGCACGGTCACGAACTGCTCGTAATCGGCGACGTCGAACATGGCCTTTGCGGTGTCGGTCACCCGCCACACGATGACCGCGGCGATCTCGATCGGGTTGCCGCTCGCATCGTTGACCTTGATCCGCTCGCTCTGAAAGTTGCGCACCCGCAGCGAGAGCTTCTTGCGCTTGCAGAATGGGTTGCACAACCACAGTCCAGGCTCGGACACCGAGCCGATGTAGCGGCCGAACAGCGTGAGCACCCGCGACTCGTTCGGCTGGACGACCACCACCCCGCCGAGACCGCCGGCGGCGATGGTGAGCAGGACCGCGCCGGCCAACGCATCCCACTTGCCGAGCACGATCAGCCAGATGCCGACGCCGACCCCGACCCACAGGCCGAGCACGATGGCCAGGCCGGGGATCACCTGCGCCGGCCGCTGTTCGTGGGCCTGACCCGCGGGGACGAGCTTGCGCTCAACCGGCGCGAGTGGTGCAGCGTCCCTGTCCGATATCACCGCCATATCATAACTCTAGTAGCGAAATGATATCGAAAAAGTATTGCGTCCCCGCCGCCGACGTGATATCACATCGCTATCGCTCATCCAGAGGAACGCAGAGGAGCCATGTACACACAGCCATTGGTCCGGACGGAGATCGAGCCGTCCCCCCTGCCCACCGGCAATCTTTCGCTCGTCCCCGTGATCGAGGTCGCCGACTTGCACAAGGCGTACGGCACGACGGTCGCGGTCGACGACGTGAGCTTCACGGTGAAGGCCGGCGAGATCTTCGGCATCCTCGGTCGCAACGGCGCCGGCAAGACCACCACGGTCGAGTGCATCACCGGGCTGCGGACCCCGGACCGGGGATCGATCCGCGTGCTCGGGCTCGACCCGCGCCGCGACGCACGCGAGCTGCATGAGCGCGTGGGCGTCCAGCTGCAGCACAGCGCGCTGCCCGACCGGATGCGCGTGGCCGAGGCGGTCGAGCTTTACGCGTCGTTCTACCGAGATCCCGCCGACGGCCGCGAGCTGCTAAGCGCCCTCGGCCTCGACGGGTCGCGCAGCCACTACTTCGGCAAGCTCTCCGGCGGCCAGAAGCAACGCCTGTCGATCGTGCTGGCGTTGATCGGCCAGCCCGAGATCGCGGTGCTCGACGAGCTGACCACCGGCCTCGATCCCGAGGCCCGTCGCGACACCTG
>JAFAYP010000027.1 GCA_019240305.1 Solirubrobacterales bacterium | reverse complement strand
CGCGGGGCCTCCCGAGCTCCGCGATGGGTGCGTATTACCCCGCTCGGCCAATCCTCATGCGCGCGATCGGCACTCCTTAGCGGCGGGTGCCAGGCACGAGCCCGGCGATTCGCTGCACGACGTCTGCGAGCGTCATGTGCGTTGAGTCGAGCACTACCGCGCCGGGCGCCGGTTCGAGTGGAGAGTGCTCGCGCGTGCGGTCACGTTCGTCGCGAATCGTCTGCTCGGCCAGCACCCGTGCCGGGTCGAGGCCGAGCTCGGCGGCTCGCCGGCGGGCGCGCTCCTGCGGCTCGGCGGTCAGGAACACCTTGACCTCGGCCTCGGGGGCCACCACGGTGCCGATGTCGCGTCCCTCGGCCACCCAGTCGCCATCCTGCAGCAGGCGCCGCTGCTGCGCGACGACCGCCTCGCGCACCTCGGGATCGGCCGCGATGCGCGACGCCGCCTCCGACACCTCCGGCGCGCGGATCTGCTGGGTCACGTCACGGCCGTCCACCACTATGCGCTCGCCGACCTGCATCTGCAGGCTGCGAGCCACCTCGGCCGGATCCGCCTCGCGTTCGGCCGCCGCCAGCGCCACGCTGCGATACATCGCTCCGGTGTCCAGGTAGGTGAACCCGAGCTCCTGCGCCACCCCGCGGGCCACCGAGGACTTGCCGGCGCCGGCAGGCCCGTCGATCGCCACGACGGTCACGCAACCAGCTCCGCGACGTCGCGGGCAAAGCGCGGATAGGACACCTCGGCCGCCTCCATCCCCACCACCTCGACGCCGGTCTGCGAGGCCAGCCCGGCCACCGCGCCGAGCAGGGCGAGGCGATGGTCGCCGTGCGCATCGAGGCGCCCCCCGCGCAGGCGTCCGGTCCCGCGCACCACGAAGCCGTCCGGCAGCGCCTCGATGTCCGCGCCCAGCCCGCGCAGCCCCTCGACCACGGTGGCGATCCGGTCTGACTCCTTGATGCGCAGCTCGGCCGCCCCTCGGACCACCGTCTCACCCTCGGCGAAGCAGCCAAGCAGCGCCACCAGCGGCAGCTCGTCGATGGCCAGCGGCACCTCCTCCGCCTCGACCGTGGTGGCCTCGATCGGCGCGCTCGTGACGTCGATGTCGGCCACCGGCTCCTCGGGGCCGAACGCCCCAGGCGGCTCGATGTCAGACAGGACGATCGCGCCCATGCGCTCGAGGATGCGCAGAAAGCCCGCACGCGTCCAGTTCACCCCGACGCGTTCGAGCACCAGCCGGGAGTCGCGGACGAGAACCCCGGCGGTGATCAGGAAGGCCGCCGAGGACAGGTCGCCCGGGACCTCGACCAGCGGAAGCTCGAGCTCGTCGGCGTTGCCCACCGTGGTGCGAAAGCCGCCGCGCGGGTCACCTTCGCGCGTTACCGGGGCACCGGCAGCCGCCAGCATGCGCTCGGTGTGGTCGCGGCTCGGCACGGACTCGGACACCGTCGTGGCGTCGGTGACCAGGCCGGCCAGAAGGGTGCAGGACTTGACCTGAGCGCTGGCCATCGGCAGCTCGTACTCGATGCCGCTCAGCGGGGCGCCGTGCACGGTGAACGGCGGGTAGCGGCCATCCCGGGCATCGATCCGGGCGCCCATCCGTGCCAGCGGATCCGCGATGCGGTCGATCGGCCGTCGGCGAATCGACGCGTCGCCGTCGAGCACGAAGCTTGAGCCCGGCTGAAAGGACAGCCAGCCCGGCAACAGGCGCATCAGCGTGCCGGCGTTGCCGACATCGATCGGGTTGGTCGGCGCGATCGCGTTGCGCAGCCCGCAGCCCCGGACCACGAGCTCGTCGCCGCGGTCATCGACGATCGCGCCGAGCCGCTGCACCGCGGCCAGCGTCGAGCGGGTGTCGGCCGCGTAGAGGTAGTTGCGGATCCGCACCGGCTCGGAGGCCATCGCGCCGATCAACGCGGCGCGATGAGAGATCGACTTGTCGGCCGGGACTCGCGTCGTGCCGCGCAGGGGTCCCGAGGGATCGAAGCGCGCGTTCATGCCCGCGCCACCGGAAAGCCCAGGCTGCCGACCAGCTCCTCGGTTCGGCGGGCATGGTCCTCGCCGGCGATCCACAGGGCGATCACGCCATCGGTCATATCAGGTGCGGGGTACAGCGCCATGTCGGTGATGTTGACGCCCGCCCGAGCGAGCTCGAGGGCCAGCTGGGCGACCACCCCGGGCTCGTTCGGAACCGAGGCCCGCAGCTCGAACAGCGGGCCGCCGGCCAGCTGGGCCTCGAGCAGGCGCCGGCGGTCCTCGGCGGCCCCGTCGTTCCAGTCGGTGATGCGCGCGGCGTCGGCCGCCTCGAGCGCGTCGCGCACGTCGTTCAGCCGGGTGATCGTGTCGTCGATCCTGGCGGCCAGCGCGTCGCGGTTGGACAGGTAGATGTCGGTCCAGATGCCGCTCGATGCGCCGGCCACCCGGGTGGCGTCGCGGAAGCTCGGCCCGGTGGCCGGCAGGCGCTCGCCGCCCGCCGCCAGGGTGTCGGCAGCTTGGCTGACCAGCACGTTGGCCAGGACATGCGGCAGGTGCGAGACCGTGGCCAGGATCGTGTCGTGGATCTCCGGCTCGATCGCCACCGGGCGGGCGCCCAGGCTGTGCAGGAGGCGGTGCAGGCGCTCGTAGAGGATGCCTCCGGTGGTCGGCGTGGGCGTCAGATACCAGGTGGCGCCGTCGAACAGGTCAGCCCGGGCGTGCTGCACGCCCGAGGTCTCGGCGCCGGCCAGTGGGTGGCCGCCCACGAAGCGCGGATCTCCGAACGCGCCGACGACCGTCCGCTTGGTCGAGCCCACGTCGCTGATCACGCAGTCGGAGCCCGCCGCATCCAGGACGGCGGTGACCGTCGCGCGCAGCGCGCCCACCGGGACCGCCACGAACACCGCCTCGGCATCGCGCACCGCGTCGCCGATCTCGGCACACGCCCGATCGACGGCGCCGCGCTCGCGGGCCAGTTCGAGGGCGCGGGTGCTCGTGTCGTAGCCGGAGACGGTGGCGTTCAGTCGCTGGCGGGCGGCCAGCCCGATCGAGCCGCCGATCAATCCCACGCCGACGAGCGCGATCCTCAAGCCGAGCTCATCCGGACGCGACCCTCACACGGTGGCCAGGGCCTTGCCGGCAACTGCCGCGGCGGCCTGGACGCGCTCGACGTAGTCGGCGAACTCGTCGGCCAGTAGCTGCTGGGGTCCGTCGCAGATGGCCTGGTCCGGATTTGGATGGACCTCGACGATCAGCCCGTCCGCGCCGACCGCGGCGGCGGCCAGCGACAGCGGCACGACCAGGTCGCGCCGGCCGGCCGCGTGGCTGGGGTCAACGATCACCGGCAGGTGCGTGAGCTCCTTGAGGACCGGGACGGCCATCAGGTCGAGCGTGAACCGGTACGCGGTCTCGAACGTGCGGATGCCGCGCTCGCACAGGATCACCGACGGGTTGCCCTCCTTGAGCACGTACTCGGCGGCCATCAGCAGCTCCTCGAGTGTCGAGGAGAAGCCGCGCTTGAGCAGCACGGGCCGGCCGCTACGGCCCACCTCGGCCAGCAGCGTGTAGTTCTGCATGTTGCGCGCCCCGATCTGGATCACGTCGGCCACCTCGAGGATCGGCTCGAGATCGCGCTGGTCCATCAGCTCGGTGACGATCGGCAGGCCGGTCTCAGCCTTGGCCTCGGCGAGCAGGCGCAGGCCCTCCTGGCCGAGCCCCTGGAAGGCGTAGGGCGAGGTGCGCGGCTTGTACGCGCCGCCGCGGAACAGCGTGCCGCCGGCATCGCGCACCGCCCGGGCCGCCTCGAGAATCTGCTCACGCGACTCGACCGTGCACGGCCCGGCGATCATCGCGAAGCTCTGGCCGCCGATCTTTCGCCCGGCGATGTCAAGCACGGTCCGCTCCCCGTGCCTGAACTGGGTCGAGGACAGCTTGTAGGGCTTGAGGATCGGCACCACCCGCTCGACACCAGGCGCTCCTTCCAGCTCGAGTCGGGCCACGTGCTCGCGGTCCCCGATCGCACCGATCACCGTGATCTCCTCCCCACGACTCGGGTGGGCTCGGGCGCCCACGCCCTCGATCCGATCGATGACGGCTCGGATGTCCTCCTCGGTGGCCGTCGGTTTCATCACGATCATCATCAGCTGTCCTCTCTTGTGCCTGGAAACTCTACGAAAGCAAGGGCGACGGGTTTCACCCGACCGGGGGGTTTTTCGGCGCTCGGCTCGGCGGTGATTTCGGCCCGCCAGCGAGGGGCGAGCGGAGGTGAGGAGCCGGGCGCCTAGCTAAATCGCCAGGCGTAGAGGTAGGCGTACGCGTAGCCGCGGGCGAAGGCGATGCGGCTACGGGCAGTCACGGTCGGTGTTTTACCAGATGCCCCATCGAAGCGCCAAGGGCATCGATGAAACGGGCGTTCTCGGCGGCCGTGCCGACGGTTACGCGCAGCGAGCGCTCGCGGCCGAGTGACGCGCCAGCGCGCACCAGCACGCCGCGGCTCTTCAGGCCCTCGATCACGTCGGCTTCCTCGACCTCGTCGGGCAGGTGCAGCCAGATGAAGTTCGCGTCGGATTCGGACACCCACATCCCCAGCGAACGCACGCCGTCGGCCAGGTCGATCCGGCCTGCGATCGTCTCGGTCACGCGCCGCTCGACCTCGTCCTGGTGGCGCAGCGCCTCGACCGCCGCGGCGTGGGCGGCCGCGTTCAGATAGAACGGCTGGCGCACCTGGTCGACGGCCACGCGGAAGTCCTCCGCCCCGCACAGCGCGTAGCCGACGCGCAGCGCGGCCAGCCCATAGACCTTCGAGAACGTGCGCAGCAGAACCAGGTTCGGATGGCGGCGCAGCAGCTCGACCGAGGCGTACGTGTCGCCCAGCGTCAGCGCGAACTCGCAGTAGGCCTCGTCGAGGATCACGCACACGTGCCCGGGCACGCGGCGCAGGAATGCCTCGATCTCATCGAGCGCCAGCGCGGTCGCGGTCGGGTTGTTGGGATTGCAGATCAGGACCAGCCGCGTGGCCACGGTGATCTCGGCGGCGATCGCGTCGAGATCGTGGCGGTCCTCGTCGTCGAGCGGCACCTCGATCGCCCGCGCTCCCGAGGCCGCGGCAAGGTGGGGGTAGACGCTGAAGGCCGGCCAGGCGTAGACCACCTCGGCGCCCGGCTCGAGCAGCGCCTCGCCGGCCGCGAGCAGGATGTCGCACGACCCATCGCCGAGCGCGATCCGCTGCGGCGGGATGCCGTAGCGGTCGGCCAGCGCCCGGCGCAGCGGCGCGTAGGACGGATCGGGGTAGCGATTGGCTCCGCCGAGCGCGCGAGCCGCGGCCTCGACCACCTCGGGGAGCGGCGGGAAGCACGATTCGTTGGAGGCCAGCATGGCCACGTCCGCCCCCATGTCGTAGCCGGCGGCGAGCGGGTAGACGGGGATGCGGCGGGTGCGAGCGGCGAACTCGATGGGCATGGCCGCTAGCGTAGCCGCGGCGGCTACTGGGCCGATTCGAGGTCGGCGCGCAATCCCTGGGCCCCGCCCAGGTACACGTGCCGGGGTACGTGGTCCGATGGCGCGTAGTAGTGGATCAGCACCCGGATCACCCGCGGCATCGAGCCGGGCACCGGCACCTCCCGCGCGCACATCAGCGGCACCCGGTCCAACCCCAGGTTGCGCGCCGCCACGGCCGGGAACTCGGCGTTCAGATCGTCGGTGAGCGTGAAGATGCAGCTCACCATGGCGTCCGCCTCGAGCTGGTTGCGCTGCATCAGCTCGCGCATCAGCTCATGGGTGGCGGCGAGGATCTCGGCGGCCTCGTTTGCGTTCACCTGGTTGGCGCCGCGCAGCGCGAAGAGGCGCATCAGGCGCGGGATTCTGCCATCAGGAG
>JAFAYP010000595.1 GCA_019240305.1 Solirubrobacterales bacterium | reverse complement strand
ATCACCAGCGAAGCCAACCTGGCCTCTGCCCTGGCGGCCATCCAGATCTTCGGCGCACGCGGCTACACGCGCGAGTACGGCCTCGAGAAGGGCCTGCGCGACGCGGTCGGTGCTCCGATCTATTCAGGGACGAATGAGACCCAGCGTGTCCGCATCGCCTCCATGCTGGGTCTGTAGCGCCGAGCTCGATGGGCCACCCGGAGCAAAATTGCGGTGGTTTACGGATGCGGTTCGATGGCACGTGCCGGATGTAAGCGTTAGCGCGATCCGTTACTTTTCGCGTCACCGGGCTCGAGGCGGGGCTGCGCCGGCCGGGTGGGACAACTGAAAACCGGGGTTAGAAGGGGGCTTGCATGCTGGGACAGACGGACATGCCGGGCGGTCGCCTGGCCAGGCGCCTGATCACCTTCTACGCGATCATCGCCGCGATCGGAGTGGCGGTCGTGATCTTCGTAGTCGACAAGGGTGGCAACGAGAAAGCTCAGCCGTCGATCGCCGGGAGCTACACGCTGGCCGCCGCCGCCCCGTGTATCGGACCGGTGCCCAAGCCCGCAGGCGGCGCACCGCTGCCCTCCACGGCGCCAACCCAGGTGGCGGCCGCCGGGCCATCGTTCAACATCCTTCAGTCCGGTCAGTTCGTCAACGTCACGAACAACCAGAACACACTCGGCGGACAGCTCAGGCTCAGCGGGAAGACGCTCGGCAATCACAGCCATCAGCTGACCGGCACCGTGAGCTGCGTCTCCGGCCCGTCCCTGAAGCTCGATGCGATCGCCACTCCGGGCGCAAAGGCATCGATCACCGGAACCCTGGGCGGCGCTCCTTTCGTCGCAAACTTCAGCGCCGCGCCGCCAGCTCCGGGTGCAGCCGCCCCGCGCACGCCGCAGAACGTCCAGGGGACGTACGCCCTGTCGCCGGCCTCGACCTGCTTCGGGAGCTCGTTCTCGATCCACGGCACCGGCTCCAGCGCCCAGCTGTATTCCTCGAGCGGCGCCCTGCTTGGGCCGGTTATCTACTCGAGCAAGACCGCCGGCGTGTTCGGAGACGTGAAGTGCATCAAGGGCGGCACGGCGCGGCTGACCGCGACCGCCAATGACCTCCTGCTCCAGAAGGTCACGGTGATTCCGCTTCAGGTGGCGACGCCGGTCCCCTCGAAGACCCCGGTGGCCAAGCCGGCGCTGACCACCCCCTCGGGGCTGTCCCCGGCCGGTGAGAAGTTCACCGCGACCAAGCAGCGCTCTGACTTCAACAAACTCGTCGCCGCGATCTTCCTGGCGATTGCGATCGTGCTGATCGTCGCCCGTCTGTTCGGGGTGATCGCGAGCAGAGTCGGTCAGCCGCGCGTGATGGGCGAGGTGATCGCCGGCTTGTGCCTTGGCCCGTCGCTGCTCGGCGCGATCTCGCCGAACCTCCAGGCGATGCTGTTCCCGAGCGACACGCTTGCTGCGCTGGGGGTGGTGGCGAACCTCGGCCTGATCTTCTACATGTTCCTCGTCGGGCTCGAGGTGGATCGCGGTTCGCTGCAGGGCAAGGTGGCCAAGGCCACCGCGATCTCGAACGCGAGCGTCGCCGTGCCCATGCTGCTCGGCATCGCGGTTGCCTTGCCGCTCTACAAGCTCGTGGGGCCGGACAAGAAGTTCGTCGCGTTCGCGCTGTTCATGGGCGTGTCGATGTCGATCACGGCGTTCCCGGTACTGGCGAGGATCCTCGCCGAGCGCCGGATGATCAGCCGCCCGCTCGGCTCGCTCGCGATCGCGTGCGCCGCGGTCGACGACGTGACCGCGTGGTTTTTGATCGCACTCGCCGTGACCATCGCCGCGTCAGGGACATTCGGGGACGTCGCCAAGACGATCGCCGAGGCGATGGCCTACACGCTGATCATGGTGCTGATCGTCAGGCGGATCGTCGCCCGCATGGCCACCGCGTACGACGAGGTCGGACGGATGCCGGGCGCGTGGTTTGCCGCGATCGTCATCGGCGTCCTGCTGTCGGCCTACGTGACCGAGGAGATCAACATCGCGTTCATCTTCGGCGGCTTCGTATTCGGCATGATTATGCCGCGGCACGCTCGCCTGAACGAGGAGATCACCCGCCGGATCGACGACTTCGTGGTGACGCTGCTGTTGCCGGTGTTCTTCGTCTACACCGGACTGCGGACAAACATCGGCCTGCTCGATCGCCCGGAGCTGTGGCTGCTCACACTGCTGCTGATCGGGGTCGCGATCGTCGGCAAGCTCGCGGGTGCGGCCATTGCCGCCCGGGTCGCGGGGTACGACTGGAAGGCCTCGACGGTGATCGGGACGCTGATGAACACCCGCGGGCTGACCGAGCTGATCGTGCTCAACCTGGCCCTCGACGTCGGCGCGATCTCCAACACGCTGTTCGCAATGCTGGTGATCATGGCGGTCGTCACCACGCTGATGGCCGGACCACTGCTCAAGCTGCTCGACCCGCGCAACGAGTACGGCCGGGCCGTGGAGGACGAGTTCGCAGACGCGGCGCTCGCCGCGGTTCAGGCGCACCCGGAGCTCCCGGTGCCGGATCGCTCGATCCTGGTCGCGCCGCAGACCGACGGCGCGCTGGGCCAGCTCGTCGCTCTGGCCGAGCCACTGGCTCGCTCCGAGCCGGCACACGAGCTGATCATCGCCCGTCTCGTGCAGCCCCCCAGGGGCGCGGGCGCGGGCGTGCGAGGCGGCCTGCAATCCGAGAACCTCGCCCTCGAGCGGGCCTCCCGTGCGATCAACACGCTGCGCGAGCGTCTGGCGTCCGATGGCGTCGTCGCCCGGGGAGTGGCACTGACCTCCACCAGCCCAGGTTCCGACCTGGCCCACATCGTCGAGCGCGAGCCCGTCGATCTGGTCCTCACGGAGGGACGCCGGCGGCTGATCGGCGAGGGCGTCCCGCTCGGCGAGGTCGGCGAGCTCATGGAACAGGCGGTGTGCGACGTGGCCGTCCTCGTCGCCAAGGAAGGAGATCCGGTCGAGCTCGGCCCAGACAAGCCCATCCTGATTCCCTTTGGTGGGGCTGAGCACGACTGGGCCGCCCTCGAGCTGGGCTCGTGGCTGGCCTCGAACACCGGCGCGCCGCTCAGGCTGCTCGGCGCCGCCGGTCAGACCGATGAGGGCAAGTCGGTCACCCGGCTACTGGCGGACGCCGGACTGCTCGTGCAGCAGGCCACCGGGATCTCCACCGAGCCGCTGGTCGTGGCCGGTGGCCGTGAAGGCATCGTGACCGCGGCCGAGCAGGCGGGCCTGCTCGTGCTCGGGCTGTCCGAGCGCTGGCGCAAGGAGGGTCTCGGCTCGACCCGGTCGGCGATCGCCAAGGCCGCGCCGGCGCCGGTGCTGTTCGTGCGGCGCGGTTCGCGGCCCGGGCTGTTCGCTCCCAAGGAGAACGTCACCCAGTTCAAATGGTCGATGGCCGGCGGACCGGGAATGCTGGGGCTCTCGCCCCGGTCGATCTCGGGGGTGCAACCGGCCCCGACGCCACCAGCCGACGGTCCCTCACCGGACGGGCCACCGATCTCAGTCTCCTGACCCTCGTCTCAACCACGCTGACCCACGGGTGGTAGCGGCAGGACCGCTGCCACCCGTGTGGGGCCACCCTCAGCGGAGGTGACCCACAGCCGCCCACCGGCCAGCAGCGCGCGCTCGCGCATGCCGGTCAGGCCGAAACCCGCGCGCACCGCGTCCGGATCGAAGCCGCCACCGTCGTCCTGCACGGCGAGCTGCACGCGGTCGGCCAGCTGTGTGACCCGCAGGCTCACCGCCTCGGCACGGGCGTGCTTGACGGCGTTCGAGAGCGCCTCCTGCACGATCCGGTAGACGGCGGTCTCGGTGTCGCGGTTCAGCCGGCGCTCTGACTCGACCTCCACGTCGAGCTCGACCGCGAATCCGCCAATCGCCGCCTGGCGCTTGGCCAGCGACGCGATGGCCGGCCCGAGCCCGAGATCGTCGAGGGCAGCGGGGCGCAGCTCGGCGATCAGGTCGCGCAGCTTGCGCATCTCCTCTGCGAGCTGGGCGTCAGCGGCCTCGGCGGCGCCGCGCAGCGCCGCCGGATCCTCGCGGGCCAGTCCGGCCGACAGCACCATCCGCGCACCGGTCAGGCCCTGGAGCGTCTCGTCGTGCAGCTCGCGCGCCCATCGCGCCCGAGCCTGATCGGCCGCCTCGACACTCAGCCGCAAACGGGCGGCGGCCACCGAGCGCGCCGTGGCCACCGCGGTGGCGGCGCTGGCTGCGACCGACATCAAGAGCTGTTCGTCCTCCTCGACGAAGTCGCGCTCACCGGCGCCGTTGATGCCGGCGAGCACTCCGAGCGGCTCGCCGCGAAACACCAGAGGCACCAGGATCGCGGCCTTGGCATCCGGTGCCAGCTGCTCTAGCTGCGCGGGATCGGCCTCCGATCCCACCCGCCGGGGACGCCCGCTGAGCAGGACCTCTCCGGCCAGCGAGCCGGCCAACGGTAGGCGCGGTTGCGAGTCCGAGCGCATCGCGCTGCCGCTCACCGCCGCGAGCTCGCCGCCTTCCGGCAGGTAGACGACCAGCGTGCGGGCGGACACGATCTCCCGGCCCTGGGCGAGGATCAGCGACAGCACGCGCTCCAGCTCGGTCTCGCCGCCAACCGCACGCGCGATCTCGGCGAACGCCTCCAGCCGTTCGACGCTGCGTGCCAGCCCCCGATTGCTCGACTCGAGCTGATCGGCGTACAGGGCCAGGTCGCGCTGGGCGTCCTGCCGGATGGCCATGTCACCCCGGAGGCGCTCCGAGAAGCGCCCGACCACCACCCCGGTGATCACGAACGCGGCTCCCCGGGCAACGTAGCCGAGCGGATGAACGTGAACGCTGTCGATCACACTCCACGCCGGCACCAGCGCCTCCGCCACCGCGGCGGCGAGCAACCCGGCCCGCGCGCCGAACTCGATCGCCAGGATGGCGACCGGGATGATGTAGAAGTTGGCCAGCAGCGCGTCGGGGTCGCTGATCACCACCCGGGCGCCGAACACGGCCGCGAACAGCAGCACGGCGATCACGACGATCGCGGCCCGCTTAGTCGCTGAGGGCGGTGGCGCGGCGGTGGCCCTCAGCCGTTCGATCACCCGGCGCTGCGCGGCCTCGAGCTCGATCTGCCGCGCGCGGGCAGCGCCCGCACTCAGGGGCGGTTCGTCGGCCTGGGCGCCGGAGCTCATCGGTGGATCACTCCGTGCTCGAGCGCATAGCGGACAAGCTCGGGCCGGCCGCTGAGTCTCAGCTTCGCCTGGAGGTTCGCGCGATGCGTCTCGACCGTGCGCGGGCTGATGTACATGCGCGCCGCGATCTCACTGTTGGTGTGGCCGAGCGCGACCAGCCGGAGTACCTCGAGCTCACGGTCGGTGAGCGCCGCGTCGCTGTCGCTGGTCAGTGCCCATCCGCCGATCGCCGGATCGAGGTAGCGCCCGCCCTTGGCCACCGTGCGGATGGCCCGCACCAGGTCCGTGCGCGAAGCCTCCTTGAGCACGTAGCCGGCCGCACCCGCGTTCCAGGCGGGTCCCACGAACGCGGGATCGTCATCCATGGTCAGGATGACCACGCGCGTGCCGGGCGACGCCGAGCGCAGCTCAAACAGCGCGCTCAGGCTGAGCTCACGCCCCATGTGAAGGTCGAGGAGCACCACGGCCGGCGTGGACTCGCGCAGCAGCGCGCTGGTCTGGTCGATGTCGCTCGACTCGCCGACCACGGCCAGGTCCTCCTCGGCCTCGAGCAGCAGGCGCAGCCCCTGCCGAACCACAGCGTGGTCGTCGGCGATCACGATCGTGATCGGCGTCCGGGGGAGGGTCATCCCGCCCTCGCGCGATTCTCGTGGCCGGCGAGAAGCGTGCCGATCGGCACCACGGTGGGCGTGCCGGCCAGGCGGACGAACCCGTAGGGCGCGCCGCGGACGAGGATCCTCACCACTCCGCTGATCGCAGTCAGCACAACCGTCTGTGCAAACGTCGGCAGCGGCCGCGCGGGCTCAGCTCCGGCCGCCCTTCCGGAGCCCAAGGCCCCGGCCACGCACACCGCCGCCATCGCCTGACTAGTCCCTCGTCGTCCCACTTTTGGTCCCGCCGGGACGGTAGAGCGCGGCCGCCTTGCACGTCAACCCTGGGCTTGTCGGCAACTTGGGTTGGGCGTAGACTCCGCGGCGCGTCTCGCACCGCCGCGCGGTGGCGCGGACGGGGGCAAATCGGGGCCAACCGCGAGGGGGATCGGACAATGAAAGGCACGCGGCTACTGGGGAGCAACCGGAACCTCAAGGTGCTCCTGCTGGCGCTGGTCGCGATCGTGGCCACCG
>JAFAYP010000582.1 GCA_019240305.1 Solirubrobacterales bacterium | reverse complement strand
GCACGGTCGGTTGGTCAAGCTCTCGACCCTGCTCTCGACGCTCGGCACGCGCCTGAACAGCACCGTGCGCGCCTACAACGAGGCGGTCGGCTCCTACGAGGCTCGCGTGCTTCCGGCCGCCCGACGCTTCGAGGATCACGGCTCGGTGGCCGGTGGACGCGAGCTGCCTGAGCTCGAGCCGGTAACCCTCAACGCCCGCAGCGTGCACGCGCCCGAGTTGACCGCGGGCGACGGCTTGGGCGGAGGCGTCACGGCCAAGCCGGAGCCCGAGCAGCTGGTGATGCGCCGGCTGCGCGCGGCCGAGTAGACGCGCCGTTCTCGGTCGCCCGAGAGGGCGCTTGGGACCAAGCTCGGACTATTTCCGAGCTTCTTCCCAACTGTCGCCGCCACGCGTGCTCACCGTGGTTCGCCCTCGCCCTCGCCCTCGCCCTCGCCGTCGGCGTCGCCCTCGCCGTCGGCGTCGCGCCCCTCCCACCAGCGCCGCAGGTCCTCGCGCTGGTGGGGCAGCGGATCGGCAGACGGCTTGCGCTGCTGCACGTAGGACAGCGCCTCGTCGATCTCGCGCCCGGTTCGCAGGGCGACCACGCCCGCGGCGACCGCGGCCGAACGCTGCCAGCCGGCCCGGCAGTGCACGTAGGCCCGGATGCCGTCGTCGAGCCACGTGTTCAGCTCCTGCACGGCGGCCTCCAGCTCGGCCGCCGGCAGGCCGCCGTAGTCGGCCAGGCTCATCCGGCGCTCCTCGATCCCCGCCGCGCCCAGCGCGTGCTCGACCTTGCGCCGATCGCCCGGGCGATACTCGTCGTCCTCGGTCAGGTTGAGCACCCGCCGGACGCCCATGTGCTCGAGCGTCGCGACATCGTCGGCGTCGAGCGGATAGGCGCCGACGAACAGATCATCGAGCACGTCGGCGAACCCGTAGGACCGAAACCAGCGGGACACCTGTCAAATCATGGCGCTTGGGAGGAAACCATGGCCAGCCTCTGAAAGCTGGGTCCGATCGCGGTTGCGTCGGCGCGGGACGGCACGGGACCGTCGGTAAGCTCGAATTCATGTCCCCGATCCGCACTGACACCTTCGATCTGGGCGGCCTGCGGCTGACCGCCGGCGAGGGCCGGCGGCTCGATCTGCACGTGGCGATCGAGCCGTTCACGCTGGCCGGCGAGACCTACCCGGTGAAGCCCGAGCTCGTGCCCGCTCGCCTCGACATCTCCCGCACCACCGCGGACGGCTACGCGCTGCGCCTGCGCTTCGAGGCGTCGCTGGCCGGCCCCTGCATGCGCTGCCTGGAGCCCGCCAACCCGAGCTTCACGGTCGACGCGCGCGAGGTCTCCCAGCCCCCCGATCCCCGGGTGCATACCGCCGGGCACGCCCGCGCCTCCCGCCAGGACGAGAACGATGAGCTGAGCTCGCCGTACCTCGAGCACGGCGTGCTCGACCTGCGCGCCTGGGCGCGGGATGCGCTGGCGCTCAGCGTGCCCGCGAACCTGCTCTGCCGCGCGGATTGCGCGGGGTTGTGTCCGGTCTGCGGCGTCGATCTGAACCAGGCCGGACCCGAGCACCGACACGAAAGTGCGCCCGATCCACGCTGGGCCGCCCTTTCGAAACTCCGCCTCGAGTAGCGCCCCACGCCCACCGGGAGGCGTTTGGTGGGCGGTCGGCCGGTTACACTGCCTCTCTATGGCCGTCCCTAAGCAGAAGCAGTCCCACGCCCGGACCACGCAGCGTCGCTCCCAGCACAAGATCAGCGCGCCGGCGTACAACGCTTGCCCACAGTGCCACAGCCCCCGCCTGCCGCACCGGGTCTGCCCGGTGTGCGGCAACTACAAGGGGCGCGAGGTAATCGTCCCCGAGCGGGACGAGCACAGCCACTGACGCCGCGGCAGTGGTAACCGTCGCCGTGGACGCGGGCGGGGCCGACCTCGGTCCCGGAGAGGTCGCGGCCGGCGCTGCCCGCGCGGCCGCCGGGGGTGTTCGCGTGCTGCTGTTCGGCCCGGCTCGGGAGATCGGCCCGGTCCCCGCCGGCGTCGAGCTGATCGACGCGCCCGTGTCGATCGCCAAGCAGGCCGACCCGGCCCACGCGGTGCGAACCACCCCCGAGGCATCGATCGTGCAGGCCACCCGGGCGGTGGCGGACGGGCGGGCCCAGGCGTTCGTATCCGGTGGCTCGACCGGCCCCGCGCTGGCCGCCGCCCTGTTCAATCTCCGGCGCGACCGGGGCGTCTACCGGCCGGCGCTCGCCCTGCCGCTGCCGATTCCCGGGGGGTCCCCGGTCCTCCTGCTCGACGTGGGAGCCAACGCGGTCTGCCGCCCCGAGCACCTGGTCCAGTTCGCCCACATGGGCTCGGCCTTCGCCCAGGCCGTGATCGGCATCCCGACCCCACGCGTTGCCCTGCTGTCCAACGGCGAGGAGCCCGGCAAGGGGACCCCGGACGTGGTCGGGGTGCACGAGCAGCTCGCCGGCGCGCGCGGCGCAGGCCTGAACTTCATCGGCAATATCGAAGGCACGCAGATCGTGGGCGGGGTCGCCGACGTGGTGGTCATGGACGGCTTCACCGGCAACGTCACGCTGAAGCTGATCGAGGGCGTCTCCAGCCGAGCCCTGCGGGTCCTCACCGAGATGGCCGACACCACACCCCGCGGCAGGCTCGCCAATCGCCTGATCGCGCCCACGATGCGGCGGCTCGGCGAGGAGATCGATCCGGAGGGCCCCGGCGGCGCCTACATGCTGGGATTGCGCCAACTCGGCGTGGTCGCCCACGGCCGCTTCAGCGCTCGCGGCTTCGCGCGCGCGATCGAGGTCGCCGCGCGCGGCGTGCAGCAGGACGTCATCGGCCGTACCCGTTTGGCCCTCAGGGACGCGGGGGCGCTCCGCTCGCCGCGCCTCGGCGCCGGGGCCGATGACGAGCTCGACTCATCGTCCGCGCCGACGGCTACGGTTTCCGCTCCATGAACCGCGAGGAGATCTTCCAGGTGATCCGCGGCCATCTGGCCGACGAGCTCGAGCTCGATCCGGCCGTGATCACCGAGGCGAGCCGCTTCAAGGAGGACCTCGAAGCCGACTCGCTCGACCTCTACACGCTCGTGCAGGAACTCGAGGACTCCTACGGGGTGCGCATCCCCGACGAACAGGCGGTGCAGATCCGCACGGTCGGGCAGGCGGTGGACTTCGTGCTGAACATGCGCGGCGGGGACGCGCAGGTTTCGGCGCCGGCCAGCGCG
>JAFAYP010000155.1 GCA_019240305.1 Solirubrobacterales bacterium | reverse complement strand
GGGGCGAAGATCGCCACCGGCGTGGAGGTCACCGGCTTCGAGCTCGACAGCTCCGGCGCGGTGACGACCGTGCTGACCGACAGCGGCAGCGTCGAGGTTGAGCAGGTGGTGGTCGCGGTCGGGCCGTGGATCGGCACGGTTTGGGCGATGCTCGGGCTACCCGAACGCATCGATGTCCGGCAGCCCGATGGCTTGCTGTCGAACGATCTGCCGATGTGGACCTACTGGTACCTCCAGGAGGGCGAGGTCACCATCGATCCCGCCACGTTCGTGACGGCAGATGGCCGCTCATCGCCCGTCCTGCACGTCGACAGCGATCAACCCCTCCACGACGACGCGGGAACGCTCATCACCGACGAGCCATGGGGCGTGTACTTCAAGCCCGACCGTGACGGCATCCAGGGAGGCGCCCAGCCAATCCGGCTCGGCCGGCAGTTCCAGATCGATCCGTACCCCACCGGCAGCGTCGAACCCGGGTTCGCCGATATGTGGTCTGCCGCACTATCGCATTGCCTGGGGCGGTTCAACGGCTGCCGCCGCCGCTACCGTCAGGTCCGATCAGGTGGAGTCGGCGCGTTCACGGTCGACAACTTCCCGGTATTCGACTACATGCGACCCAATGTATTCGTGATCGCGGACTCCAATCACGGCTACAAAATGATCGCCGTCGGCCGAGAGGTCGCTCGCGTGCTCGGCGGTGAACACTCCTCTCTGCTGCATCCCTTCCGCTACGAACGCTTCCGGTCCGGCGACCTGCATCCCGCCTCACACAGCCCTTACCCGTGGAGCTAGACCGGCCGCTGAGTCGTCGCAGGGCGGTCCAGGTCATCCACGCGCGATGGGAGCCGTGTGTCGCTTGCGTCTTCAGCCAGGGGTGCGGTGCTCTGGCGGCATCGGCATCGTTCAATCGCCTCTAGCCGAAGCATCCCTGCTCCTCGCGGTCTGGACGATCGTGCTGCCCTGCCTCACCTAGGTCGCAGCGTGCGCGATCCGGTGAGGTGCGGCGTCAGAGCTCTTTGGCGTACTCCAAATTGCGCCGTTTGAGCGTCGGGTCGCTGCCGAGGAAGGCGTGGCGGGACATGTCGGGGCTGTACCGGCTCGCCGGCGCCGAACGGCCAAGCGCTTCGGCAACCGCGCGGATGTGATGCGGCCCGGCGCCGCAGCAGACGCCGAGGTAGCCGACGCCCAGCTCATAGGCGTCGGCGGCGAACTCGCCGAGCTCGTAGCGGTTGCACGTGAAGGGATCCAGCGCTGTCGGAAACGGCCGGTCGCCGGGGAGGCAGTGGCAGTCGGGATCTGTGAGTGACTGGAAGCTCGGCTCGGCGTCATGGGTGCGATAGGGCACGGGCAGCGCGGCCATGTGGCCCGACACGGCCTCGCGGATCGGCCCCAGCAGCGGCATCATCGTCCGCGGCCCCCGGATGCAGTTGAGGCCGACGACATCGGCGCCCGCGTCCTCCAGACGGCGGCATGCCTCCTGCGGCGTCCAGCCCTCCCGCGTTTCCGGCTCGCGGTGGATGGCCAGTGTCACCACCGACGGCAGCCCGGTTTCGCGGATCACCTCGGTCGCGAGCAGCGCCTCGGCTCCCCAGGAGAAGGTTTCGCCGATGAAGAAGTCGACGCCGGCGTCGACCGCCCAGCCGACCTGCTCTTCGAACATCGCCCGTACCGCCGCGGCGGCGCCGGAGTCGGCCGGGTCATAGACGTTCGTGTTGCAGATGTTGCCGGCGAGCAGCGCGCCGCTGCGTCTGGCGACCTCCCGAGCGATCTGGAGTGCCTGGCGGTTGATCGGCTCGAGCTCGCCCTCTCGGCCGATCAGCCGGAGCTTCTCACGGTGGGCGTAGTAGGTGAAGGCCTCGACGACGTCGGACCCGGCGTGGACGAGCTCTTCGTGGAGCTCGGCCACGACCTGGGGATTCTCCAGGACGACTTCCGGTACGAATGCCCCCGCCTGCAGGTATCCGCGGCGCTCGAGCTCGAACAGGTAACCCTCGGCGCAGATGACCGGCCCTTCAGCCAGTCGGTCGAGCAGGCTTGCCGGGGTTGCGTCATGCATCTCTCGATCCCGCCTTCCCGCGTCGAAGCCGCAGTTCCGACGCGCTCGCCGTCGCGAAGGTCAAATTGACCCGTTTGTGTATCGATGGCACAATAGCAACACATGGTGGCAAAAAGGGGGACAAGTCTGCGACGGGGCCTGCAGATCCTGGCCGCGCTCGGGTCGGACGCGGCGGTCGCCGAGGGCGGCCTTGGGGTCACCCAGCTCGCGGTCCTCACGGGGCATGAGAAGAGCCAGGTCTCGCGAACGCTGGCGGTGCTGACCGAGCACGGACTGGCCGAGCGATCGCCCGCGCGGCCGGGGTATCGGTTGGGTTGGGAGTGCTTCGCGCTGGCCGCCCGCGCCGGTCAGCCCCGGCTGATCCAGGATGCGACCGGCGCGCTGGAGGCGCTGGTGTCGGAGGTCGGCGAGGCCGCGCACGTGTCGGTGCTGCATGGCGCCCAGATCCTGACGGTGCTCACGCGGTCTCCAGCCCATGCGATCGTTGCCCGCGGCTGGGTGGGGCGTACCGTCCCCGCCTACTGCACTTCCTCCGGCCGCGTACTGCTGCTCGACCATGACCCGGATGCTCTCGTCGACTTGTTGGGTTCTGGGCCATTCCCGGCGCACGGCCCCAATGCTCCACGCGACGCGGCCGAGCTGGAGCGCCGCATCGTGGACGCCCGGCGACTCGGTTACGCCGTCGCCGACGAGGAATCCGAACCGGGTCTGGTCGCGGCTGCAGCCCCCGTGCGGGACTTTACGGGTGGCGTGGTTGCCGCGGTCAACGTCTCCGGTCCAAAGTTCCGCCTAGGCGAACGGCTGCATCAGGCCGGCGAGCTGGTGCGCGCCGCCGCGGAGCAAATCTCGGCTAACCTGGGGGCCCCCGTCGCTCCGGCCGCTGGCCGGCCGACGCCTCGCAACCGCCGCGCCGTGGCCGCCGAGGGCGAGCGCGCTGGTCACCGAGGCTAAGGTTGGCTGTGCTCCGACTCAACGGCGGGGACAGCACCGCGCCCGGGCCGGGGGAAGGTACACTCACCGAGGAGGAGGAGGCTACGTAATGCGACTTGTGCTCAAGCGAGGACTCGCGACTGTGGGGACCCTCGGCTTGGTGGTTCTTGTGGCCGCTTGTGGGAGCTCCGGCTCGTCGTCGTCGAGCGCGACGTCTAGCTCAGGCGCCGGCTCGTCGAGCTCGTCCGGCTCGTCCAGCTCGAGCGCCAAGCCGGGCCAGGGCAAGCCGCCGATCATCCTCGGCGACAAGAACTTCACCGAGGAGTACCTCCTGGGTGACATGTACCAGCAGGCGCTCCAGGCCAAGGGCTATACCGTGACTCTGAAGGCCAACATCGGCAGCTCCGAGCTCACCGACAAGGCGCTCACGTCTGGCCAGATCCAGATGTACCCGGAGTACACCGGAGTCATCCTCAGCGTGATCAAGGGCCAGGCCAAGGTTCCGGTCAGCGCGGCGGCCACCTATGCGGAGGCCAAGGCCTTCGAGGCGGGCCGTGGCTACACGCTGCTGAACCCGACGCCGTTCCAGGACCGCGATGTGACGGCCACCCTGAAGGCGTTCGCCGCCAAGAACCATCTCGTGTCGATGGAAGACCTGGCGAAGCTCCCGTCGTTCACCAATGGCGGCCCCCCGGAGAACAAGACCCGCTACGAGGGCTTGGTGGGCATGCACGAGGCCTACCACCTCAACAACGTCCACTTCGTCCCGCTGGCGATCGGGCTGCAGTACGCGGCGCTCGACTCGGGCAAGGTCGACTCGGCCAACGTGTTCACCACCGACGGGCAGCTGAGCAGTGGAAAGTATGCGCTCCTGACTGACCCCAAGCACATCTACGGCTTCCAGCAGGTGGCCCCGGTGGTCAAGACCTCGCTCCTGCAGCAGGAGGGCCCGGCGTTCGCTCAGACGCTGAACGCCGTCGATGCGACGCTCACCGATACGGTGATGCAGAAGCTGAACGCGGCGGTGGTTCTCCAAAAGGTCGATGCCGCGACGGTGGCCAAGGACTTCCTGAAGGCGAACGGGCTGTTGTAGGCCGTTTGGACAGCCGATTGCCGATGCAGACCGAGGACGACACCGCCCAGTCGAGCAGTCCCCGGCAACATGCGCGGGCGGCGGAGCTGGAGTTCAAGAACGTCTCCAAGCGGTATCCCGGCGCCGACAAGCCGGCGCTCCGCGATCTGTCGTTCAAGGTGCCAGCTGGCGAGATCTGCGTGCTCGTCGGCCCGTCGGGCTGTGGGAAGACCACCGCGATGCGGATGGTCAATCGCATGATCGACATCACCGAGGGCGACATCCTGCTCGACGGAAAGAGTGTGCGCGGGCGCAAGCCGGCCGAGCTGCGGCGCGAGATCGGCTACGTGATCCAGCAGATCGGCCTGTTTCCCCACCTCTCGATCGGCGACAACATCGCCACCGTGCCGCGCCTGCTGGGATGGGATCGCAAGCGGATCAGCGCTCGCGTGGACGAGCTGTTGGAACTGATCTCGCTGCCGGCGGAGACCCGAGACCGCTACCCGGCCGAGGTCTCGGGTGGCCAGCGCCAGCGCGTGGGCGTCGCCCGCGCGCTGGCGGCGGACCCGCCGCTGATGCTCATGGACGAGCCGTTTGGCGCGATCGACCCGATCACCCGCGAGCATCTGCAGAACGAGTTCCTGCGCCTGCAGGAGGCGCTGCGCAAGACGGTCGTGTTCGTCACCCACGACATAGACGAGGCGATCAAGATGGGGGATCGGATCGCGATCATGCGCGAGGGCGGTGTCCTGGTGCAGTACGACACACCGGACAGGATCCTCGCGGATCCGGCCGACGAATTCGTGGCCCGGTTCGTCGGGCTGGACCGTGGTCTCAAGCGCTTGGCGCTTTCCAAGCTCTCGGACCTGTCGCTCGACGACGCCGACAGCGTCCGGGACGGCACTCCGGCGCACGGTCAGGCCAACCCCGACCGGGTGGTGTTCGTCGACGGCCAATCGCGTCCCGTGGGACGGCTGGGCCGCGACCGCGAACCGGAGCCGATCGGCCCGGTCGGCAACCCCGATACCTCGCTGCGCGACGCCCTGTCGCTGATCATGAGCGATGACAACCGTCCGCTGGTGGTCGTCGACGCCGACGGCGCAGTCGCGGGCCTGGCGCGCCTGGACGTGATCGCGGGCGCGCTGGCCAGCCACAACGGGCGTGACGCGCCCGCCGAAGCACGCTCCTGATGGGTCTGCTGATCGCCGCCAGCGGGCCGGTCATCCCTAACTTCGGTGGCGCCAGCGACAAGTGCGCCGTAAACAATGGGTTCTTCTGCTGGAACTGGTTCACCCAGCATTGGGGAAGCACGTTCGGCCCGGCCGTCGTACAGCACATCATCCTGACCGCGATCGCGGTCGGGATTGGTTTCGCGATCGCGTTCGCGCTGGCGCTGCTCGCGTATCGCTTCGACTGGATGGAAACGCCGATCGCCGGGATCTCCAGCTTCCTGTACACGATTCCCAGCCTGGCGCTGTTCCAGATCCTGGTCCCGTTCACCGGGCTGACTCGGTTGACGGTTGAGATCGCGCTGGTGTCCTACACGCTCCTGCTGTTGTTTCGCAACATTGTCACTGGCCTGCGGGAGGTCCCCGAGGAGGTCCGCGATGCGGCCCGGGGAATGGGCCTGACCCAACGCCAAATTCTTCTGCGGATCGATCTCCCGCTCGCCGTCCCGGCGATCTTCGCGGGCCTGCGGGTGGCGACGGTGACCACGATCAGCCTGGCCACGGTGGCCGCGTTCGTGGTCGACGAGGGACTCGGCGCGCCGATCTTCGACGCGATCTCGCGCGGTAACTTCAAGACCGAGTTCGTGGCCGCTGCTGCTCTCGCGATCCTGCTCGCCTGGGTGGCCGACCTGCTACTCGTGGCGCTCCAGCGCATGGTTGCTCCGTGGGCGGCGAAGCGGCGCTCCTCGGTGGTGCCGCGCAGCGTTGTGCGGGCGATCCGCGGACGCCGCCGGCCGATCTCGGCCGTCCGGGAGACCTGACCGATGCCTTTCGCCGCCGCTGGATTGGGGCAACAGTTTCTGGACTCGTTCACGTTCATGGGCAACAACACCAGCCACCTGCTCCACGACACCCTGGCCACGATCGCGTTGAGCGGCGCAGCGCTCGGCGTGGCGCTGGCCGTGACGCTGCCGTTCGCGGTGTGGCTGGGGCATCTTCACCGCGGCTCCGGCATGGCGATTCGCATCGCCAATCTGGGCCGCGCGCTGCCGGAGCTGGGGCTGATCGCGATCTTCCTGGCGATCCTGGGGATCGGCTTTCTCAACGTGATGGTGGCGCTGGTTATCGTCGGCATCCCGCCGATCCTGGCAAACACCTTCACTGCCGTCGACGGCGTCGACCCGGACGTGGTCGACGCTGCGCGAGGGATGGGGATGAGCGAACTATGGATCGTATTTAAGATCGAGCTACCGCTCGCATTACCCCTGATGTTCGCCGGCATCCGCACCTCGGCGCTGTTCGTCATCGGCGCTTCACCACTGGCGGCGATCGCGGGGGGCGGCGGGTTGGGTGAGATCATTGTCAACCAGGCGAGCTACGGCTTTGACGGAGTGCTCGCGGCCGCGATCTGGGTGGCAGCCTTGGCGCTGCTGGTCCAGGCGCTGCTCGCGCTCTTGCAGCGGGCAATCACCCCTGAGGGGCTGAAGGCACAGGCTCGCGCCCGCGGGGAAAAGGTCGTCGTCGGCATCAGCGATGCCGAGCGCGCCATGGAAGCGACCCCCAGCCACGCATAGCTCCGGCGCCTCGCCTTCGCTGGGGGCGGCGCTCGACGCACACGCTCCGGCACACACCCTGTTGACGGGGTTGACGTTTGCGGGGGGCGGCGACGATCGATCAGGACGCCAACGGACGGGTGGTCACCGTCGGCGCCGGGCGGTCGAGGCGCGTTCACGGAGCGTCGGCTCGATAACGACTCGCCTGCGCCGGCGGGGCTGGCCGTCGATGGCGCCGAGCACCATCCCCACCGCGACTTCGACCAGTCGCTCGGCATCCCACGAGAAGCTCGTGAGCGGTGGCGCGAGCAGGATCGAGACCGGATGGTCGTCGTAGCCGATCACCGAGAGGTCTTTGGGGATCCCCAGTTGCAGCTCGCGGGCAGCGGCGTATACCCCGTAGGCCAGCGAGTCCGAGAAGCAGAACACAGCGCTCGGCCGGTGGGCCGCGGCGAGGACCGATCGGGCCACGTCGGTCGCCTGCTGGAGCTCATACGGCGCGCTCACCACGTCGACGTCGAGTCCGAGGCGATCGGCTTCGGAGCCCACATAGACCTCGGCGGGACGGTCGTTGGTGGGGGAGCCGGGTGGCCGCAGCACCGCGACCCGGCGATGTCCCAGCGCGTACAGGTGCTCGAGGGCGCCTCTGACCCCGGTCCGGTTGTCGAACAGCACCTCGCCCACAGCGCCACGCCCCTGGAGGGCGTCGCCGATCGAGACCACCGCTAGAGACTCGGCCAGCTCCGACCAGAAGGCATCCGACGGATCGACCGGCGAGACGATCAGCCCGTCTACCTGCTGGTCGCGCAGCTGGGTGGCCAGCGCCCGCTGGCGGATGGGATCGCCGCCGGCGTCAAGGATCAGGGCATACCGGTCGTGCGCCAGCAGCACTCGGCCTGCCTCGGCGACCAGGCGCTGCTGCCACAGATCCTCGAGTGACGGCCCCAAGATCCCGATCATCCCGGTGCGGCCGCTGGCTAGGGCCCGCGCGATCGGGTTGGCCTCGTAGCCGAGCTCGGTAGCCACTTGGCGGACCCGCACCTGAGTCTCCTCGGAAACCTGGATCCCGCGCAAGGCGTACGAGACGGCGGCCGGCGACACGCCCGCGGCGTCGGCCACGTCCCGGATCGTCACGCGCTTGGCAGAAGGGCTCATGGCTGGGCCTGATCGGGTTTGGCCATGGCCCCCGGGATGGGGCCGGCGCTACCGGTAATGATCGCATCGGGCGAGGACCCGGTTGACAAGTTTGTTCTGAACCGATTCACTTAACCGATTCAATGAACCGGTTAAGAATAGAGAGAACGATCCGAGATGGACGGCGACACGCACGCGGCTAGTGTCGCGCCGGCGGGTGCTCCGGCGCCGACGGGTCCGGCGTCGGCGGATGATCTGGCGCCGGCGATCGACGTTCACCAGCACTTGTGGCCCGAGCGGCTGATCGCGGCGCTGCGGTCGCGACGCACGCGGCCGCGATTGCGCGGATGGACGCTCGAGCTGTCCGGCGAGCCGGATTACGTCGTCGAGCCGGTTTGCCACGACGTCGAGGCGCGGGCCGAGCAGGCGACGCAGGATGGGCTCGACCTCGCGCTGGTCTCGCTGTCGAGCCCGCTCGGAATCGAAGCGCTCGCGCCGGATGAGGCGGCCGAGCTGCTAGCCGCCTACCACGACGGTGTGCTCGCCTTGCCCGCGCCGTTCGGAGGCTGGGCCGCGGCGTGCCTGACGGAGATCGCTCCCTTATCGCTCGCGCGCGAGCTCGACCGCGGGTTCGTTGGGCTTCAGCTGCCGGCCACGGCGCTGCTCGACGCGGCCGGCTTCGAGCGGGTGGAGCCGCTTCTCGAGGTGCTGGAGACCGCGGCAAAGCCCCTCCTGGTCCACCCGGGTCAGGTGACGGGAGACGTGGCGGCGACTCCGGCGTCGGTGGCGCGGTCGGCCGGGCCGGTGGCGCCCGCCACCCCACCCTGGTGGCCGGCCCTCGTCCCCTACGTGCAGCAGATGCACGCCGCCTGGTTTGCCTTTCGCGCCTACGGCCGCCCTCGCCACCCGCGCCTGCGGGTGTGCTTCGCGATGCTGGCCGGCCTGGCGCCGCTGCACGCCGAGCGCTTCGCCGCCCGCGCCGGCGGACGCAACCCGGTGGACCCCGCCGTCTTCCTCGACATCTCGTCATACGGCACGCGGGCGGTCGACGCGACGATTCGGGCGCTGGGCATCGACGCGCTGGTCAATGGATCGGACCGGCCGTACGCGCCACCGCCGCGGCTCGAGCTCGGGGCGGCGGCGCTCCATGCGCTGCGAAGCAGCAACCCGGAACGTCTAATTCATCCGCAGGAGGTCTCCAATGAAGTGGCTGTCTCTGCCTTCGCGTAACCTCGACCGGGCCGAGCTGCAGGCCCTGGTGGACGATCTAGCGGCGGATCCCGAGCGATGGCACGGGCATGTGGCCTTCTCGGGTCAGAACCGGCACTACGTCTCGCTGCACCGGGACGAGTACGTGGACGTGTGGCTGCTCTGCTGGGAGCACGGCGATGACACGGGCTGGCATGACCACGACATCTCCTCGGGCGCGGTGCGGGTCGTGCGCGGTGCGGTCCGGGAGTCGAGCCCGCGCATCGGTGGCGATCCGGTGTCCCGCGTGGTCGATGCAGGAGCGTCATTCTCGTTCGGACCCGAGCACATCCACCGACTTGCCGGCGAGAACGAGCAGGCGGTCTCGCTCCATGCCTATTCGCCGCCGCTCTGGCGCCTCGGCCAGTACTCGGTCGACCCCGATGGGGTGATGCGGCGCGAGTCGGTTAGCTACGCGGATGAGCTCCGTCCGCTCGAGGCGGGCCAGGCTGCATGAGCGGCGACTCTGCTCGAGCGTCTCGTCGACGAACGGCTCGGTCGCCGGCGCGGACTAACCGGCGGAGTGCGCGGGCACGAAGCCGACCAGCGCGGCGCTCGACGCCGGCACGTCGATCAGGTACTGGCCGTTCACCGGTTGCAGATGGTCTTCTTGGAACGGGCCGGTCAAGCTGCCCGTGGCGGTCTCGGCCCCGAAGCTCTGGCCGGCCAGCGTGACGCCGGTCGTGGCCGCCGCGCTAGGCGCGGTGAGCCGCTGGACGACCGCGTTGCTTTGGGCGCCGC
>JAFAYP010000406.1 GCA_019240305.1 Solirubrobacterales bacterium | reverse complement strand
CGTGCGCTGGGCCGGGAGCTTCACGGTCGACGGCCCAGGACGCTGGGAGTACACGGTGCAAGCCTGGACCGACGTGTTCGGCACCTGGCGCGACGAGCTTCAGCGTAAGGTCACCGCCCAGCAGCACGACCTGGCCGGCGAGCTCTCCGAAGGGGTTCAACTCCTCCAAGCCGCGGCGGGCGAAGCCAAGGCGAACTCCGACCGGGCGCTGATCGACCACGCGATCGCCACGCTCTCAGACCCCGAGGTCCCCGAAACGGCCAAGCACGACATCGCGCTCGGACCGGAGCTGTTCAGCACGCTCGAGCGGATTCAGCCGCGCCACGGCGCGGTCAGCCTCGAGCAGCCGCTGGCCATCGAGGTCGACCGTAAGCTGGCCAAGTTCGGCGCCTGGTACGAGATGTTCCCGCGATCCTGGGGCGGGCTGAAGGGAGTGGAGCAGCAACTGCCGCGCCTGCAAGAGCTCGGCTTCGACGTGATCTACCTCCCCCCGATCCATCCGATCGGGCACACAAACCGCAAGGGCCGGGACAACGCGCTGACGGCCGGACCGAACGATCCCGGCTCGCCGTGGGCGATCGGCGACGAGCACGGAGGCCACGACGCCGTCCATCCTGAGCTCGGCACGATCGAGGACCTGAAGGCGCTCGCCCAAGCGGCCAAGCGACACGACATCGAAATCGCCCTGGACTTCGCGATCCAGTGCTCGGCCGATCACCCCTGGCTGCACGAGCACCCCGAGTGGTTCCACCGCCGCCCCGACGGCACGCTCAAGTACGCCGAGAACCCACCCAAGCGCTATCAGGACATTTACAACGTCAACTGGGAGTCGCCGGATTGGAAGGGGCTGTGGGAAGCCCTGCTGCGGGTCGTGATCCAGTGGGTGGACGCCGGCATCACGGTGTTCCGGGTCGACAACCCGCACACCAAGCCATTCGAGTTCTGGCGCTGGCTGATCAGGAACGTCCACGATCACAACCGCGACGTCGTGTTCCTGGCCGAGGCGTTCACGCGCCGGTCGGTCATGCGCCACCTGGCCAAGATCGGCTTCAGCCAGTCCTACACGTACTTCACGTGGAAGAACTCGCGCTGGGAGCTCACCGAGTACGTCTCGGAGCTCGCCGACAGCGAGGAACGCGACTACTTCCGCCCGAACTTCTTCGCCAACACCCCGGACATCCTGCACGAGTACCTCCAGCACGGCGGCCCTGCCGCGTTCGAGGCACGGCTCGTGCTCGCCGCCACGCTCAGCCCGAGCTACGGGCTCTACTCCGGCTATGAGCACTTCGAGAACGTGCCCGTCCGCGAGGGCTCCGAGGAGTACCTGCACTCCGAGAAGTACGAGATCAAAGCGCGCGCGCTCGACGGTCCGCTGCTGGGAATGATCGAGCGCCTGAACCGCATCCGGCGCGAGAACACCGCGCTGCACGAGCTCTCGAACGTAACCTTCCTCGACACCGCCAACGACGCGCTGATCGCGTACGCCAAGCATTCGCGCGGCAACACGATCATCACCGTCGTCAACATCGACCCCCACCAGACCCAGGAGGGACTCGCGATCGTGCCTGCCAATCTCGGTCTGCCGCCCAGCTTCACCGCGCACGACCTGCTGACCGACGATCGCTTCCTGTGGCGCATCGGCGCCAATTACGTTCGGCTCGAACCCGGCGTCCGTCAGGCGCACGTCGTGCGCGTCGAGATGTAGATCGTGCCGGCACGGGACCGCACATGAGCGTCGGCCCGCCGACCCTCACCCACCTGATCGCGGCCGAGACCCGGCGCGGAAACACCGCGCAGGCGCAGAGCGACGCGGGCACCGCGCCGCAGGCCCAGACCCGCCAGTGGTTCGAGCACGAGCCGCTGTGGTTCAAGCGTGCGGTGTTCTACGAGATCCACATCCGTGGTTTCTTCGACGCCAACGGCGACGGCTCGGGCGACTTCCGCGGCCTGACCGAGAAGCTCGACTACCTGCAGTGGCTCGGCGTCGACTGCATCTGGCTGCTGCCGTTCTACCGCTCCCCGCTGCGCGACGGCGGCTACGACATCGCGGACTTCACCTCGGTGCACCCGGACTACGGAAACGTCGATGACGTCCACGAGCTGATCGATGCGGCACACGCGCGCCGCATCCGCGTGATCGCCGATCTCGTGATGAACCACACCTCGAGCGATCACGCGTGGTTCCAGGAGTCACGCTCGAGCCCGGACAACCCCAAGCGCGACTGGTACGTGTGGTCGGACACGGTCGAGAAATACCAGGACGCGCGGATCATCTTCATCGACACCGAGGCCTCCAATTGGACGTGGGATCCGGTCGCCGGCGCCTACTACTGGCACCGCTTCTTCTCCCACCAGCCCGACCTCAACTTCGACAACCCGGAGGTTCAGGACGCCATGCTCGAGGTCCTGCGCTTCTGGCTCGACCTCGGGCTGGACGGGTTCCGCCTCGACGCCGTGCCCTACCTGTACGAGCGCCAGGGCACGATCTGCGAGAACCTCAACGAGACGCACGAGTACCTGAAGCGCGTCCGCAAGGAGATCGACGAGAAGTACCC
>JAFAYP010000380.1 GCA_019240305.1 Solirubrobacterales bacterium | reverse complement strand
CTGTCGAATGTCCATAAGCTAAGCGTATAGATCTGTTCGAATATCCGTCTTTGACATATGAAAGCCGCGCCGCCATCATGACGGCACACCCTCTCCTCCCTCAGAGCGCGTCCCGCAGATTTGGCCAGAAGTTCCCGCCAAATCCGGGGCGCGTCTCTTTTTAACCGTCGGTCAGCTGAGGAGAGACGCTAGTTCGCCCAGCCGGCCGACCTGCTCGACGTCGGGCTCGACGAACTGGTTGCACATCACGCGGCTGACGCCGGCCTCGCGGATCGGAGCCAGCTGCTCGGCGGCCTGCTCGAGCGTGCCGACGATCCAGCCCGGTGGCGGCTCGCGGAGAAGACCGTCCGCGTCCCATCCCGTTGCAGCGGCCACGACCCGAGCCCGCCTCTGGACCTCGGCGGAGTCTGCACCGAGCACCGCGCCGGCCATGACCGAGAACGGGATCGACTCGCGGCCGGCGCGCTCGCACGCCTGATCGATGTTCGCCTTGCGCTCCTTGATCTGCTCGAGGGCCGGGAACGCCGTGTTGTATTCGTCGGCGAACCGGACCGCGAGCCCCGCGCTGCGGGGGCCGGCGTTGCCTCCCATGATGATCGGCGGCCGCGGGCGCTGAACCGGCTTGGGCTGAGCGTTCAGGCCGGACAGCGTGTAGTGCGCACCGTCGAAGGAGAACTCGTCCTCACCCCAGTGGCCCATGAGGATCTGCAGCTGCTCCTCGAGCACGTCGATGCGCTCGGACGCGCTCAGGAACGGATACCCGTAGGCCTCGTGCTCACGTTCGTGCCAGCCGGCGCCGATGCCGAGGTCGATCCGGCCATCCGAGACGTGATCGGCGGTGACCACGAGCTTGGCCAGGACCGACGGATGTCGGAAGCTCGTCGGGGTCACGAGGGTTCCGAACCGGAGCTTGGTGGTCAGCGCCGATAGCGCGCTCGTCGTGCCCCAGGCGTCCAGCGATCCGCGCTCGGGGTGCTGCCCATCGAGGTTTTGCAGATGGTCCGAGCGAAACAGGGTGGGGATCCCGTGTTGCTCGCAGGCTTCGGCCAGGGCGCGCCACTGAGGCCAGGTGACGCCTTCTTGACCTTCGATCATCAGGCACAGGTCCACGCGGGCGGCTCCTTGATAGAAGGGGTCGCGATGGTATTCCTTCACCGGCGCGCGGTGCTGCTCGCGGTGGCGTGCGCCCTGGCCGCGGTTGCGCCGAGCGCTCTGAGCGGCTGCGGGTCGGGCGCTCGGAAGCCCCTGAGCGCGGCGCTGACGCCGACGCCGACGCCGACGTCCGTCACGGTGCAGGCACAGCGACCCGTCAGGCGCGTGCCGTTCGGGTTTCTCGGCCTCTCGCTCGAGTACCGCGCGGTTGAGGCCTACGCCGGCACCGACCCGCGCGCTATCGACCCGGTGTTCGAGCAGCTCGTGCGCAACCTGGACCCCGGTCAAGCGCCGGTCCTCCGGATCGGCGGTGACACCGCCGACCGGACGTGGTGGCCCACCCCCGGGGTCGTGAAGCCGCCGGGGATCAAGTACTCGATCACTCCGGGGTGGCTGGCGGTGACCCGCGCGCTGGCCGACGCACTGCGCGCGCGGCTGATCCTCGGCCTCAACCTCGAGGCCGACAGCCCGCCGCTGGCGGCTTCCGAGGCGAATGCGCTGCTGGCCGGCATCGGCTCGGACCGGGTGCGCGCGTTCGAGCTCGGCAACGAGCCCGACCTGTACGCGAGCTTCCCCTGGTATCGGACGCCGAGCGGCCAGCATGTCACCGGGCGCCCGGCCGACTACGACGTATCGTCGTTGATCGGTGACTTCACCAGGTTCGCCGCGGTGCTGCCGCCGCATCGCAAGCTCGCCGGGCCGAGCCTGGGCGCGCCGCGATGGACCCACCAGCTCGGCCGATTCCTGGCCGCCGAGCCGCAGGTCGGGCTGGTCACGCTGCATCGATATCCGCTCCAGCTCTGCTACATCCGTCGCAGCTCACCGCGCTACCCGACGATCGCTCACCTGCTTAAGCCCTCCTCGTCGATCGGGCTGGCCGACAGCTTCGCGCCCTACGTCGCGGTCGCCCAGGCGCACGGGCTCTCACTGCGGATCGACGAGCTCAACTCGGTCTCCTGTGGCGCCGATCCGGCGGTCAGCCAGACGTTCGCCTCGGCCCTGTGGGTGCTCGACACACTGTTCGAGATGGCCCGCGACGGGATCCACGGGGTCGACGTCCACACGTTCCCCGGGGCCGGGTATGAGTTGTTCCGGGTCGCCCGGGCGCGTGGCCGGTGGCGCGCGGTGGTCTCGCCCGAGTACTACGGGCTCCTCCTGTTCGCCCGGGCCGCGCCGGCCGGGGCTCGTCTGCTCGCGGTGTCGGGGGCGAGCAGCGGGGCGGTGCGGACGTGGGCGACGCGCGCGGATGACGGGACGATCCGGGTCCTGCTGGTCAACGAGGGGACCGCCGCGCGACGACTGGGGGTGGGGGTGGCGGGAGCGGCGCCGGGGCGGGCGGCGCTCGAGCGCCTCAGCGCTCCTGCGGTCGACGCCCACTCCGGGGTGACGCTGGCCGGGCAGAGCTTCGCCCCGCAGACCTTCACCGGGAAGCTGCCCGGAGCCCCGGCCATGATTTCGGTGACCCCGGCGGGCGGTCGCTATCAGGTGTCGCTTCCCGCCGACAGCGCGGCGATGCTGGTGCTGGGGCCGGCGAGCTGACAACATGGCCGGCCGATGCCGGACGTGCTGATCTGGGGCGACACCATCCGCACCGCCGAGATGCGCCACGAGCTCCCGCTGATGGTCCCCGACCCGTTCCTGTACGCCGAGGTCGTCGGCGGGCGTCACGCCGTGGTCGCCTCGATCGAGGGCACGCGCATCGCGGCCCTGGGCGTCGATGTGGAGGTGCACGCGCTGGAGGAGTACGGCTACGACGAGCTGGTACTCGGGGGCGCCGATCGAGCCGCGGCGATGGTTGAGGTGATGGCCCGCGCGTGCCGGGCGCTCGGGCTGGAGCGCGCCGCCGTGCCGGCCCAATTTCCAATCGAAGTGGCCGACCGCCTGCGCGCCGACGGCATCGAGCTGACCGTTGACCGGTCGCTGTTCGACGGCCGCCGGCGGGTGAAGACCGAGGCCGAGCTGGCCGGGATCCGCCGCGCTCAGGCGGCCGCTGAGGCCGGCATGCGGGCGGCCAGCGAGCTGCTCCGCCAGGCCGAGCGCAGCGGCGACGCTGTGCTGGTGGGCGGTGAGCCGTTGACCTGCGAACGGGTCAAGGAGGCGATCCGCGACGCGGTCGACCAAGCCGGTGCGCAGCCCGGCGAGTTCATCGTCTCCCACGGCGCCCAGACGGCCCTCGGGCACGACATGGGCTCCGGCCCGATCGCGGCCGAAGAGCCGGTGGTCATCGACCTGTGGCCGCGCGATCCGGAGTCGGCCTGCTTTGCCGACATGACTCGCACGTTCGTGATCGGCGAGGCGCCCGAGGAGCTGCGCCGCTACCACGAGCTCACACGCGAGTCCCTCGCGCGTTCCCTCGCCGCCGTACGCGCCGGCGCCGCGGGACGGGAGGTCCACCGCATCTCGTGCGAGCCCTACGAGCAGGCCGGGCTGCCGACACAGCTCTCAAAGACGCCGGGCCAGGTGCTGGAGGAGGGCTTCTACCACTCGCTCGGGCACGGGGTCGGGCTCGAGGTGCACGAGGCACCAACGCTCGGTCGCGCGCCGGACGAGCTGGTGGCGGGTGACGTGGTGACGCTCGAGCCGGGGTGCTACCGGCCAGGGTTCGGCGGTTGCCGCCTGGAGGATCTGGTCGTCGTGACCGACGCCGGCGGGGAGCTGCTCACCGACTTTCCGTACGACCTCGAACCCTGAGGCCCGCCGTGGGGCGAGCACGCGATCCGGACTGAGTCCGCTGTCGGGGCGAGCTCGGCCAGAGTTCACGCCGTGGCGTTCCTCCACGCGATCTGCGGGGTTTGTCTTCCTGTCTTTAGAAGTCGCCCCGACCAACGGGCCCGCAGCCGCTGCATCCGGCCGCTATGCACCAGATAACGGTTTCTGGTCGAGGTTTCTCGCGAGTCGAGACAGGCGCGTGCGAGTTCCTCCTCAGCCGACCGGGTGCGGACGGTCGGCGCCGTGGCGACTTGATCACGGGCGCGATCCTAGTGCCGCTCTAGTGTTCCTGGTCCGCGTCATCGGATTCCGGACGGGCGCGAACCCCAGATGAGATGGCCAAGCTGATCTACTCGTTCATCGGCTCGCTCGACGGCTATGTCGAGGACGAGCACGGCAACTTCGACTGGGCGATGCCCGATGCGGAGGTGTTCGCCTTCGTCAACGACCTCGAGCGGCCAATCGGCACCCACCTCTACGGCCGCCGGATGTACGAGACGATGAGGGTCTGGGAGACCATGGGCGCCGACGGCGATCAGGAGCCCGTCGTCCGGGACTTCGGGGAGATCTGGCGGGCGGCCGAGAAGATCGTGTACAGCCGGACGCTGCAGGGTGCGTCCACCGCTCGGACGCGGATCGAGCGCGAGTTCGATCCCGACGCGATCAGAGAGCTCAAGGCGAGCGCGGAGCGCGACATCACGATCGGCGGGGCCGGGCTCGCCGCCGAGGCGATCGCCGCCGGCCTGGTCGACGAGTGCCACCTGCTGCTCGGACCCGTCCTGGTCGGTGGCGGCAAGCGCGCGCTGCCCGACGGGGTCCGGGTGCAGCTTCGGCTCCTGGACGAGCAGCGCCGGTTCGAGAGCGGCGTCGTTCATCTCCACTACGCAATCCTGTAGTTCACCCCCAGGGGGCCCGAGGTCTCAGAAACGGAGGACCGACATGGAGATCACGCGCAGCAGCATCGCCACGCAGAAAGGCCCGGCCGACTCGTTCACCGGCGACGCCTACATCGATGCCCTCGCGGCGCCCGCCGGCACGTTTACCGCCGCCGCCGCGGTCGTCCACTTCGCGCCGGGCGCCCGCACCGCCTGGCACACCCATCCCCACGGCCAGACGCTGTTCGTTACCGAAGGGGTCGGCCTGTGCCAGCGCGAGGGCGGCTCGGTGGAGGTCATCCGTCCCGGCGACCGCGTCTTCTTCGAGCCGGGCGAAAACCACTGGCACGGCGCGGCGCCCGACCGGTTCATGGTCCACGTCGCCATCCAGCCGACCGACGAGAACGGCAGCGCGGTCACGTGGGGCGAGCTCGTCACCGATGAGCAGTACGGCGGCGCCGCTCGATAGACGTTCCGGAGCCGACCTGTCACATTTGGCGCCTGCGCGGTGCTAATGGATGTGATGGGGTTCCCGGCACGACAGGATGAAGGATTGGATTGGCCGGCTGACCCGTCGGGCCTGGC
>JAFAYP010000371.1 GCA_019240305.1 Solirubrobacterales bacterium | reverse complement strand
TCGTTCTGCCTGACCGAGCCCGACGCCGGCTCCGACGTGTCCGGCATGAAGACCACGGCCACCCGCAAGGGCGACAAGTGGGTCATCAACGGCTCCAAGTGCTTCATCACCAACGGCGAGTACGCCAACTGGTACACGGTCTACGCGAAGACCGACAAGGAGGCCGGCCACCGGGGGATCTCCTGCTTCATCGTGCCGCGCGACGCCGGCGTGGTCGTCGACAAGCACGAGGACAAGATGGGCCAGCGAGCCTCGAACACCGCGACGATCACCTTCCCCGAGGTCGAGATTCCGCTCGACCACCTCATCGGCGAGGAGAACAAGGGCTTCAAGATCGCGATGATGACGCTCGACCGCACGCGCCCGGGCGTTGGCGCCATGGCCACCGGCGTGGCCCGCGCGGCGATGGAGTTCGCGATCAACTACTCCAAGGAGCGCTCACAGTTCGGCGTACCGATCGCCATGCACCAGGCGATTCAGTTCATCATCGCCGACATGGCGACCAAGATCCATCTGTCCCGGCTGGCCACCTGGCACTCGGCGGCGCTGCTCGACCAGGGCAAGCGCAACACGATCGAGTCCTCGCACGCCAAGCGGTTCGCCGCCGACAGCGCGATGGAAGTGACAACCGACGCGGTCCAGGTCTTCGGCGGGTACGGTTTCATCAAGGAGTACAAGGTCGAGAAGCTGATGCGCGACGCGAAGATCCTCCAGATCTACGAGGGCACCGCCCAGATCCAGCGGCTGGTGATCGCGCGCGAGACGCTGCTTCCGCGGCGCGCGCAGGAGTCCGCGTCCGCACACGTATAGCTCTTAGTTCCCGGTGGGGCTGGGTCGGGGCGTTGGGACGGCCATGCAGGGGCGTCCCAACGCCTCACCGTTACTCGGTGGGGGTCAGCCGGGTTGAGCCTTGGTGGTTTCGTCGCGGCCGACGACATCGAGGGCGTCCCACCGCCGGACCGGTTCGTCCTCGGACGGACGGACGCTCCGATCGCAGTTGCGGCACCTCTCCTGTGCGGCAGCATTGACCCAGAGGCACCGCGGACACTGCCATTGCGCCGCATTGACCCAGCGCCCTGTCGGGTCGGGCATCAGGATCCTCGGGACGAAGCGAGTAGCTTCACCGGAGGGCCGGCGGGGATGACCAGCGCCGCCGCCTTCGGCTTGGCGGGCTTCGATTTCGGCTTCTTGGTCATCGCGTAGACGCCGACGACGATCACCCCGAGGCAGAGCACACCGCACACCGCGGACAGCGCGTAGCCGCCCAGCCGGAATCCGCCGGCCCGCGCGCCGTTCGCGAGCTGGAGCCCCAGCAACAGAAATCCGAACGCGACCACGACGCCCGCGCCGGCGGTGAGCGCCACGACGCAGATCTTCCACATCGCGCTCCAGTCGACGATCGGTGTGGCGAGGACGGACATCGGGCTCGCTCAGGCGAGAACGGGGCTGGCGGCCAGCGCCCGTTCGGCCTCCTGCTCCGGCGTGACGTTCGTGCGGTCGAGGTCCCGTGCCGTGACGCGATTGCGCTTCGAGAGCGTCCACAGCCCCAATCCGCCGGCCGCAGCGAGGGCGGCGATCACGATCGCGCCCACCTCGCTGTGCCTGCCGAAGATGTTCGCGATGTCCCAAGCGGCGGCGCCGACCAGCCCCGCCGCGGGCAGCGTGATCACCCACGCCAGCACCATCTGCCCGACCACCGGCCAGTGCACGACGCCGCCCAGCCGGCCAAGGCCCGCGCCCATGACGCCACCCGAGACGACCTGCGTCGTCGACAGGGGATAGCCGTAGTAGGAGGACGCCAGGATCGTGGCGGCGCTGGCCGACTCGGCCGCGAATCCCTGGGGCGACTCGACCGCGGTGATCCGGTTGCCCATCGTGTTGATGATGCGCCAACCGCCGCTGGCGGTGCCGAGGGCCATCGCGGTCGCGCAGATGATCTTGACCCAGAACGGCACGGCGAAGTGGGTCGCGCTGAGGTGCCCGGTCGAGATCAGGGCGAGGGCGACCACGCCCATCGTCTTCTGGGCGTCATTGGTCCCGTGGGCGAGGGACACGAGCGACGCCGACCCGATCTGGCCGTAGCGGTACCCGCGTCTGGCCTCCTCCTGGCCCAGGTGGCGGATCAGCATGTAGGCGGCGCTCGTGGCGAGGAACGCGACGATGCCGCAGACGAAGATGGCCAGGATCCCCGGCGCGACGACCTTTTGCACGATCCCGTGGACGCTCACCGCCGAGCTTCCCACCGAGGCAATCGACGCCCCGATCAGCCCGCCGATCAGGGCGTGGCTCGAGCTCGACGGAATCGTGAAGTACCAGGTGATCAGGTTCCACGTCATCGCGCCGATCAGCGCGGCCTCCACTACGGACAGCCCGTCGGCGCCGGCCGTCGCCGACGCGGGCACGATCCCCTTGGCGATCGTGGTTGCGACGCTGATCGAGATGAACGCGCCGAGGAAGTTGAGCGCCGCCGAAAGCACGACCGCCACGACCGGCTTGAGCGCGCCGGTGGCGATCGAGGTGGCCATCGCGTTCGCCGTGTCGTGGAAGCCGTTCGTGAAGTCGAACGAAACCGCCGCGAGGATCACGATCACGAGAATCAGCGTGGACCCCATCGCGCGGGCAGACTCGCAGCTGGGCCCTCGACCGAGGTGAACCTCGTGTAAACGGGTGAGAGGAGTATTACTCGGTGCGGCTGAACTGCCAGATCGCGATGCCCAGCATCACCAGGCCGAGCGCGACGACCATGCCGACCTCGAGCAGGGACGGGACGCGCCAGCCCCACCAGGTGATCCCCGGGTCAAGCGCGGCCCTGGCAGCGGGCGAGATCGACAGGTGGTTGAAGACCAGGCGGCGCATCGGGTCGACCGCGTAGGTGAGCGGATCGAGCCGGTTGAGCACGGCCAGCCAGCCGGGCAGCCCGGAGGACGGAAACAGCGCGCCGGAGATGAAGAACATGGGGGTCACGATCATCTGCATGACGCCCATGAACGACTGCATCTGCTTGATGCGGACCGCGATCATCACCCCGAACGCGGTGATCGAGAAGGCCAGCAGCAGCTGCAGCACGAAGATCCCCAGGATCATCAGCGGGGCGTAGGGGACGCCCGCCAGGCCGGCCACGCAGATCACGATCACGCCCTGGATGCTCGCCACCGTGGCGCCGCCCAGGCACTTGCCGATCACGATCGAGCTGCGGCGAACCGGGGCCACCATCATCTCGCGCAGGAAGCCGAACTCGCGGTCCCACACGATCGAGGCGGCCGAGAACATCGCGGTGAACATGACCGCGATGCACAGGATGCCGGGGTAGATGAACGTCCTCAGGCTGACGCCGTGGGTACCGGCGTTGGCCAGGCGCTGAAGGCCGGAGCCGAGGATGAACAGGAACAGAAACGGCTGGACCAGTGTGGTCACCATGCGCAGGCGATCGCTGCGGTAGCGGATCAGCTCGCGGCGCCAGACGATCCTGATCGCGCGCAGCTCGGAGGCGAGGCTGCGTTTGGGGACGGTGACCCGGACGACCTCGGTGGTGCTCGCGTCGGGCGCGGCCTCGGCACGCTGTGTCGTCGTGCTCATCGGCGGCCCCCTCCGTGCATCACCTGCATCATCCTGCGGCTGCGGTTGCGTCCGGCGTCCTCCTCGGCGTCGCGGATCGTGCTGCCGGTGTAGGACATGAAGACGTCATCCAGGGTGGGGCGGGCCACGTTGACCGCCTTGATCGGGATGCCGAGCTCGGCGAACAAACGGGGAACGAACTGCTCGCCCCCCGCGACCGAAAACGTTACGGCCCCCTCGGAGATGCGCGCGTCGACGTCGAAGCGGTCTTTCAGCGCCTCGATCGTCGCGTCATCGTCGTCGGTGTGGATAACCACGCGATCGGTCCCCACCTGGGCCTTCAGCGTCTCGGGCGCATCGAGCGCAACGATCTCGCCGTGGTCCATGATCGCGATCCGGTCGCACCACTCGGCCTCGTCCATGTAGTGGGTGGTCATGAAGATCGTGATCTGCTCGCGGTGCTGGAGCTCGCGGATGTAGGTCCAGATGGATCGGCGGGTCTGGGGGTCCAGGCCGATCGTGGGCTCGTCGAGGAACAGCACACGCGGTGAATGCATGAGGCCGCGCGCGATCTCCAGGCGCCGGCGCATGCCGCCGCTGAACGTGTTGACCGAGGAGTCCTTGCGATCCCACAGCCCGACCATGCTCATCACCTGCTCCATCCGCGGCTTGACGAGGTCGGACTGGACGCCGTACAGCTCGGCGTGCAGTTGCAGGTTCTGCGCGGCGGTCAGATAGCCGTCGAGCGTGGGGTCCTGAAAGACCAGGCCGATGTTGCGGCGCACGTCGTCGCGCTCGCGGACCACGTCGTGACCGGCCACGCTGGCCGTGCCGGCACTCGGCTTGACCAGCGTGCACAGCATGTTGATCGTGGTCGTCTTTCCGGCGCCGTTCGGCCCGAGGAAGCCGAACACCTCGCCGGTCGAGACCTGGAACTCGACGCCTCGCACCGCCTTCACCTGGTCGTAGTTCTTGACCAGCCCACGGACCTCGATTGCCGTCGGTCGGCTGCCGTTGGTTGCGGTGGACGTCATCTCGTGAACAGAGGTTAAGGGGTCGGCTGTCGGGGTCGGCTCAGATCTCCGCGTCGTCTGGCCCCTGGTCGTCCTGGGCGAGGATCCGATAGAGCGACCGGCGGGTCTCGGCCAGCGTCTGGTAGGCCTGCTCGGTCTGGCGCTCGTCGCCTTCCTGAGCCACCTGCCACGCCGCCTTGCCGATCTGGATGATCAGCGCGGCCATCCGGTGCAGGTCGGGCGCG
>JAFAYP010000361.1 GCA_019240305.1 Solirubrobacterales bacterium | reverse complement strand
GCAAGAGCTCGCCCAGGGTGGTCGTCGTCGGGCCAAGGTAGACCGGCGTCGAGGAGCCGCCAAACTCGGCCAGGCGCTGGCGGCAGCCCCCGCAGGGCGGGCAGACCTCGAGGCGCTCGGCGACCACCGCGACGGCGGTGATCGCGCACTCACCGGCGCTCACGAGTGCTCCTAGCGCGGAAGCCTCGGCGCATTGCCCCTGGGGATAGGCGACGTTCTCCACGTTCGCGCCGGCGTAGATCGCGCCGCTGGGCGCGCGGACGGCGGCGCCGACCGGGAACTTGGAGTACGGCGCGTAGGCGTTCCGCATGGCGGCGTCCGCGGCGCGCAGCAGTGCCTGCGGTCCATCGAGCAGCAGATCTGAGTAGCCGACCGACACCAGCGCGTCGTCCTCAATCGCCAATTCGGAGCGCAGGCGATCGACCTTGGCCTGCGCGGTGGCCAGGTCGCCGGCGTCTGGAAGCACCGCCTCGAACTCCACGAAGCTGCCCAGTCCCTCGACCTCGTCGAGGTGGATGCGGACGCCCTCCCACAGGTAGAGCTGCCGGCGCTTGGACACCACCACCGTGGTCCCCAGCGCCGTGTCGAGCGCCTCGCGGACCGTGTCCGGCTCGGGGACGGGGGCGATGATGTAATGGCTCTCGCTGGCCTCGACGTCGTTCGGGCGCTGGTAGGCGATCAGCTCGCCGCCGCCATCGCCGTGGCTGCGCAGCTTCAGGCGCCCGCGCCGGCCGTGGAAGTAGACGTCGCGCTGGTGAAGCGTGCCGGCGGCCACCGCGCCGAGGTTCAGGCACCGGGCGGCCGTCACCTCGGGGTTGGGGTCGCGCGCCTTGAGCTCAACGTTCACGCTGGCCATCGGCGCGCGAGCCTACCGCCTACATCTGCGCTCCGAGTTCCTCGCTCGACGGGACGACGACGGGCCCGTCGGGTGGCTGAGTGATTCGGACCGGGTTGCCGAACGGATCGCGCAGCGCGCAGTCGGTGCCATAGAAGCGCTCGGTCGGCTCCTGGGTGAACTCGACGCCGGCGGCGCGCAGCTTCTCGTAGGTCCCCCGGCAGTCGTCGGTCTGGAAGATCACGCCGCCGCCCGCGGCACCCTTGGACACCAGCTCGCGGATCTCCTCGGCGGTCTCGTCGTCGTAGGCCGGCGGGCCCGGCAGCATCAGCCCGAGCTCGAGGTCCGGCTGGTCCGGCGGGCTGACCGTCAGCCAGCGCATGAAGCCGAGGTCTGCGTCGGTGCCCAGGACCATGCCCAGCTTCCCGACGTAGAAGTCAAGCGCCTCGTCCTGGTCGAGGACGTGGATGAATGTGTGGGTGATTCGTTTGAGCATGGCGCTCACGCTAACCGCTGGCGGCGGGCGCCGCTTCTCCAAACCTGCTCTTTCAACCGGCGGGGCGAAGCCAGGCCATCGCCCAGCACGCGGGCACCCGTAGGGCCTTGCCCTCGCCGGCAAAGCGGGCGCGGTAGGCCGAGGGGGATTCGCCGACCACGGCTCTGAACGTCCGGCTGAACGTGCCGAGGCTGCCGAAGCCGACGTCGAAGCAGATCTCGGTCACCGGCCGATCGGTCTCGCGCAGCAACTCCATCGCTCGCTCGACCCGGCGGCGCTGCAGGTAGCGATGGGGCGACTCGCCGAACGTCGCTCGGAACTGGCGGCTGAAGTGCGCCGGCGAGACGTGGGCGACTCGGGCCAGCGCCCCGACGTCGAGCGGCTGCGAAAACGCACGATCCATCGTGTCGCGAGCCCTGAGCATCCGGCGGTTGCGATCCTCGGTCGCGCTGGACACGCGCCGTGGTCAGTCCCGGCCGCTCGTGTGAGCCACGGCCAGTCCGGTCTGGTAGGCGAGGACCACGGCCTGGACCCGGTCTCGCAGCCCGAGCTTGCGCAAGATCCGCGCCACGTGGGTCTTGACCGTGGCCTCGCTCAGCACGAGCTCGGTGGCGAGCTCGGCATTGCTGAGGCCCCGGGCGAGCATCTGGAGGACCTCGAGCTCTCGTGGGGTCAGCTCCGAGAGCTCGCCGTGGACGGCCGGCGGCGCGGATGCGGCCGGGGCGAAGCGCTCGACCAGCCGGCGTGTGATCGACGGTGCCAGCAGGGCATCGCCCGAGCGGACCGTGCGCACCGCGTCGATGAGCTGCTCCGGGGAGACGTCCTTGAGCAGGAAGCCACTCGCCCCCGCGGTCAGCGCGGCGTACACGTACTGATCGAGATCGAAGGTGGTGAGGATGATGATCCGGCAACCGGTGGCGGCCGGCGCAGCGAGGATCCGCCGGGTGGCGTCCAGCCCGTCGATCCCCGGCATCCGAATGTCCATCAGTACGACGTCCGGTCGGCGCTCGAGCACCGCCGCCACCGCTTCTTCCCCGTCGGATGCCTCGCCCACGACGGGGATGCCAGCCGAACCGAGGATCATCCGGAAGCCGCTGCGAACGAGTGCCTGATCGTCGGCGATCACCACACGGGGTGGCGTGGCCGGATCGCTCACCGTCCTGGACTCACCATCGGAAAGCGGGCGCGGACCATCCACCCGCCACCAGCTCTGGGTCCGGCGTCCAGCAGCCCGTCGTACAGCGCGATTCGCTCTCGCAGCCCGATGAGCCCTCGCCTGGCACCGGCCGGAACGGTGGGCGCGGCGGCCAGGATCGGCCGGCCGCTGTCGGCCACCTCGACCAGGAGCTGACCCTCCCCACAGGTGAGACTCACGGTCGTGTCCGGCTTGCCGGCGTGCTTGATCACGTTCGTCAGGGCTTCCTGAATTACGCGGAACACCGCCAGGTCGAGTCCTGGGGAGAGCTCCCCGGGCAGCTCGCCGACGTGCAGATCGATCGGCAGCCCGGCCGCGATCAGCCGCTCGACCAGTGTGGGGAGCTGGGCGAGGCCCGGCTGTGGCTCGAGCTGGGCGGGCGAGGCGCCGTCTTGCACGCCCGGCGTTTGCGTGGGACTGAGCAATCCGAGCAGATGCCGCAGCTCGGTCATCGCGGCGCGCCCGCTCGCCT
>JAFAYP010000157.1 GCA_019240305.1 Solirubrobacterales bacterium | reverse complement strand
GATCAACTCGAATCCCGACCGCCGCGACCTGAACGATGTCAATGCCCGCGCCGCGGCCGCCGCCGGCGTGCCGCTCGTCATCAACACCGACAGCCACCGCACGGCGGGCTTCGCGGTGGCGCGCTACGGGATCGCCACCGCGCGCCGCGCGTGGCTCACCGCCGCGCAGGTCCTCAACACCCAGCCGTGGGACGCGGTTCAGGCCCTGCGACCGCGCCACCGACTGGATCTAGCGCCTTCGCGACCCAGGGCCCGCGCCTGACGCAGATTTCTTGCCGTACGTGGGTGCGGCCGGCTTTCGATATGGGCCGGAAGGCTTGGCGCGGCGGACCTCGTGCACGGGCTCACGCGGCCCGTCCAAAGGCAGCGGCTCGGTCTTGCCGTTCCGCTGGATCCACGCGAACCAGGCGAGGCCGGCCAGGCACACGAGCGTGGCGATCCAGAAGTTCAGGCGCATCCCCAGCACGTGCACCGAGTAGTCGATGCGGATGTTCTCCTCAAAGATCCGGTAGCCCGAGTACCCCGCCACGTACAGCGCCATCAGCCCGGGGGGCTTGATCCGGCGGCGGTTGCCCAGCCAGATCAGGAAGCCCGCCAGCAGCAGGTTCCAGATCATCTCGTACAGGAACGAGGGCTGGAAGGTGGCGAACTGGGTGAAGCCCGGGGGCCGGTGCTCGGGGGAGATCTTCAGCGCCCAGGGCAGCGTCGATGGCTTGCCGAACAGCTCCTGGTTGAAGTAATTGCCGATCCGCCCGATGGCCTGGGCCACGAGCAGGCCGGGCGCGGTGGCATCCATGAAGCGCAGCACGTCGCCGCGAGTCAGGCGCTTGCGGACGATGTACAGGCCGCCCAGCACGCCGCCGAAGATCCCGCCCCAGATCCCCAGGCCACCCTTCCAGATCGCGAACGCCCCCCACCAGTGGGGCGGAATCTGGCTGGGTGTGGTGATCAGGAAGTAGATCCGCCCGCCGATCAGCCCGGCCGGGAAGCCCCAGGCGGCCGCCTCGTAGCAGAGGTCCGGGTCGCCGCCCACGCGCCGCCAGCGCCACCGAGTGATGAAGATCGCCGCCGCCACCGCGAACACGTAGGCCAGTCCGTAGGCGTGCACGAACAGCGGCCCAAGGTAGAAACCGTTGTTCGAGGGGCTCGGGATGTAGGCGAGATAGTTCACGCGCGCGGCTGGGCTCGGGAATGCCCCGACGCCCCGTTCAACTCGAACAGATTAGAGCGGAAGCCCGGAGTGCGGACGAGCCGGATCGGGTCCAGCGGCGATGTCTTGTCCAGGTAGAAGCGCGCGCCGTCGCGTTCCTCGATCGCTCGGACCGCCGAGGCCTGCCGCCGCCAGGCCAGCGACCAGATGATCGCGAAGCCGGTGGCCACGGCCGGCACCTGGGGCACCACGAAGGCCACCGCCCCCGCTCCGACGGTCGAGATGAACAGAGGCCACAGCCGGTTCAGCATGGTCCTGGCCGGGTTGACCTCGGGCAGCGAGGCTTGCGTGCGCGCGCTGGCCAGCAGCGAGGCGATCGGCGGCGAGGTCTCCGCGCGGCGGCCCAGCCAGATCCCGAACAGCGCCGCGATCACCCACCACCCGGCGGAGAAAGGCACGATCAGATCGTTGCCGTTGCCGGCCGCACCGGCAACGGTCACCGCGGCCAGGACGGTCGCGCAGCCGGCGCTCGCCATGACCGTGGTGCGCAGGAAATCCGAGAACCGCACGGGCTGGCGGGCCTTCAGTCCACTTCAGTCGGCGGCCAGCGCCGCCAGCAGCTCGGTTACGCCCGCCGTCCCGTCGACGACCAGATCAGCCTCCGCGGTGATCTCCGACGGCCCCTCGTCCGAGCGCACGCCGACGCGGATGGCCTTGGAGATGCGCCCCTCGTCGGCGAGCTGAACCAGCGCGTTGAAGGCGTCGAGATCGGTGCGGTCGTCACCCACATACAGGGCCACATCGACGTCGGTGTCGGCCAGGAACGAGGCGATGCCCGCGCCCTTGTCGATTCGCACCGGCGGGCGGACCTCGAGCACCTTGCGCCCCCAATGGGTACGCAGCCCGGCCCCTTCGGCCTTACTGGCGATCGCGTCGATCGCGGCCCGCGCTGCCTCCTCGTCCGGTGCGCCGCGCCAGTGGAAGGCGACGATCGGGCCCTTGTCCTCCAAGCGCACGCGCAGGCGGCGGAGCTCCGCATTGTCGGCCTCGCGAGCGAAATCGTGGATCCGCTCGGACCAATCCTCGACCTCGGGGTCAACCACCGTCTCGGTCCAACCGGCCCGCAGCACCTCGGCGCCGTGGGACCCCAGGTAGGAAATGGCACCGATGGCCACCATGGCCCGCGCCTCGGAGGCGCGCCGCCCGCTCACGCAGGCCACCACGCCGTAGCGCCGGGCTATCTGGATCAGCAGCTGGCGCGTCTGCTCCGGCACGCGCGCGTCGGCCGCGTGGTCGACGATCGGAGCCAGCGTGCCGTCGATGTCGAACAGGACCGCCGCACGCGCCGGGTCGGCGCGCACCGGGCCGAGCGCGTCGGACAGGAGCGCGGACGTCACCGCTCTAGTATGCCCCCTGGCAGACTCTTGGACGTGTTCGCGGTCTCCAACGATCCGGTTCTGCTGCTCCATGGACAACCCGGTGCCGCACGGGATTGGGAGCCAGTGCGCGCAGCGCTCGGCGAGCGTGTTCCGAGCACGATCGCCATCGATCGCCCGGGATGGGATGGTCGGCCCGGCGTCAGCGACCTGGCCGGCAACGCGCGCGCCGCGCTGGCCGCGCTGGACGGAGCCGGGGTCGACCGGGCCAGCGTGGTGGGACACAGCCTGGGCGCCGCGGTGGCCGGCTGGCTCGCGACCACGGCCCCGCACCGGGTGGGCCGCCTGGTCCTGGTCGCTCCCGCGGCCAACCTCGACTCGCTGAGCGCGGTCGACTACCTGCTGGCCGCGCCGGTGATCGGTTGGCTGGCGAGCGTCGGAGCGATGGCAGGCGGGGGCGCCGTGCTGGGGGCCGGTCCGCTGCGGCGCTGGGTGGCGGAGGCGACCGCGCTCGATGAGCGCTACCTGCGCTCGGCCGGCCGGATGCTGCTGGCGCCGAGGGCGTGGGGGGCGTTTGTCCGCGAGCAGCGCTTCCTGGTCAGCGACCTCCCGTCGCTCGAGGCGCGGCTCGGCGAGATCTCGGTACCCACGACGATCGTGGCCGGGACCGGCGATCACGTGGTGCCGATCTCCGCGGCGCGGCGTCTGGCCGAGCAGATCCCGCGCGCCGAGCTGATCGAGCTTCAGCACGCCGGCCACCTGCTCCACATTCGGCACGCCGACCGGCTGGCCGAGATCATCGCGCCCAGGTGAGCTACCGGTGGGTCGATCACACGGCCGAGCTCGAGCTCGAGATCGAGGCGAGCGACGAGCGCGAGGTGCTCGAGGAGGCGGTGCGCGCCCTGGCCGAGCTGCTCGGCGTGAAGGGCCCGGGCGAGCTTCACCGCCCCGTCGCGGTCACGGCCGCTGACCGGCCGGCACTCCTGGCGGCGTGGATCGAGGAGCTGGCCTTCCTGGCCGAATCGGAGGGGTTCGTGGCCACCGGCATCGTCGAGCTGACGCTTGGCGACGATCACCTGCACGCCGCCGTGGCGGGCATGCTGGACGCGCCCCCGCCGCTGGTCAAGGCGGTCACCTACCACCGCCTGGCGTTCGAGGCCAGCGGCGAGGGGTACGTTGCCCGCGTGGTGCTGGATGTCTGAGGCGCGGCGACTCGAGAACGAGCTCTGGGAACTCCCGGTCGGCACGGTGCCCGGAATGCGCGTCCCCGCCCGCGTGTTCGCCGACCCCGAGCTGCTGGCCGCGATCGAGCAGGACCGCTCGCTCGAGCAGCTGGCCAACGTGGCCACACTGCCGGGCATCGTGGACGCAGCCCTGGCCATGCCAGACATCCACCAGGGTTATGGGTTCCCGGTCGGCGGGGTCGCCGCCACCGACGCTGCCGACGGCGTGATCTCTCCGGGCGGGGTCGGCTACGACATCAACTGCGGGGTCCGCCTGCTCACCCTGCCGATCGAGTTCGATGAGCTGGCCGACCGGCGCGAGGCCCTCGTACACGAGCTGTCCCGGCGCGTCCCGGTCGGCACCGGCGGCAAGGGCGCCCGCGAGGGCCTCCGGGGTGCGAAGCTCGAGCGCGTCCTATCGCTCGGCCCCCGCGCGCTGCTCGACGATCTCGGGATCGGCTCCGCGGAGGAGCTGCATTTCACCGAGTCGGGCGGATGCCTGGAGGGCGCCGATCCGGCCGCGGTTTCGCCTCGCGCCCGCGAGCGAGGAGCCGGCCAGATCGGCACGCTCGGATCGGGCAACCACTTCCTGGAGCTCCAGCGCGTCTCGGACGTCTACGACGAGGAGGCGGCGAACGCGTTTGGCTTGCGCCGCGGCCAGGTCACCGTGCTCATCCACTCCGGCTCGCGCGGGCTCGGACACCAGGTGTGCACGGACTTCGTCAAGCGGATGGACGCGCGGCTCGGGCACTACGGATTCGAGCTCCCCGACCGCCAGCTCTCGTGCGCGCCGATCGACTCACCCGAGGGACGGGACTACCTGCGGGCGATGGCGGCAGCCGCGAACTTCGCCTGGGCCAACCGGGCGACGCTCGCCCATCGCGTGCGCGAATCAGTTGGATCCGTGCTGGGCCGGGACGTAGCGGACAACACGCGCCAGGTCTACGACGTCGCTCACAACGTGGCCAAGCTCGAGCAGCACGCCGGCGGCACGGTGTGCGTGCACCGCAAGGGCGCCACGCGGGCGTTCCCGCCGGGCCATCCCGAGATCCCACCCGAGTACACGCAGGCCGGTCAGCCGGTGTTCATCCCGGGCAGCATGGGCACCGCGTCCTACGTGCTGGCGGGCCGCCGCGGCGCGATGGAGCGCTCGTTCGGGACGACCTGTCACGGCGCCGGCCGCCGGATGTCGCGCACGGCGGTGCGCAAGGCGGTCGACGGCGGCCAGCTGCGCCGCCAGCTCGAGGCCGACGGGATCGTGGTGCGGGCGCTGTCCGCCCGCGGTCTGGCCGAGGAGGCGCCCGAGGCCTACAAGGACGTCGACCGGGTGGTCGAGATCGTCGAGCGCGCCGGCCTGGCCGCGCGCGTCGTCCGCCTACGCCCGGTCGGGGTGGTCAAGGGGTAACCATATTGGGTAGGAATCACACATGGCCATGATCGCCCCGACCGCCGAAGTTCCCCAGCCCACCGTGCCGGCCACTCCGGCCGTACCCAGCGCCCCGGTCACACCGGCCGTTCCCGACCCCGGCACTCCGGCCGCTCCTGAGGAGCCCGCGATCATTCCGGGCCCGGACGAGCCGGCCAGCCCGATTGCGCCCGATCCCGGGCCCGACGAGGCGCCGGATCCCGAACGGGCGCCCACGCCGGGTCCCGAGCCCGAGCGCGCCCCGGAACCACAGCCGGACCCGGGCGAGCACTGACGGCCGACCGATCCGGCCCCGGCGGGCAATCCTTAGGCTTACCGTCGTGGATACCTACCTGACGGTCACCAGCGCACGCGCGGTCCGCGAGTACGCGGGGCGCCCCCTTCCGGCGGACGCCGTACAGCGGATTCTCGAGGCCGGCCGTGTGGCCGGCAGCTCGCGCAACCGCCAGCCCTGGCGGTTCATCGTGGTCGAGAGTCCCTCGCTGCGCGAGCGGCTGGCCGAGGCGGTCTCGGCCCCCGCCAACGTGCGTGGCGCCGCGCTGGTGGTGGTGATCGCTATGCATGGCAAGGGGCCTACCGCGTTCGATGCGGGCCGGGCCGCCCAGAACATGATGCTCACGGCGTGGAACGACCACATCGGCTCCTGTCCCACCGGCCTGCGTGATCGCGACGCGGTGGTCGACCTGCTCGATCTCAAGGAGGACGAGCAGCCGATGATCGCGCTGAGTTTCGGCTATCCGGCTCGCACGCGCGATCCGCTGCGCCTGGAGGCCGTCGAGTGGATCGAGCGAGCGGACCGCAAGCCGTTCGACGAGGTGGTCGAGCGGGTCTAGTGTCGCCGTGCGGTTCGTCCTGACCCGAGATGTCGAGGAGTTCGCGGCCCGCACCGAGCACCTGCTGGCCGCCCATCTGGAGTGCAACTTGCTGGCCACGATCGTGAAGAGCGTGCTCGACGGCGCCCACCGGGAACCGCCGCTGCTGCTCGCCATGGGCATCGACGCCGACGACGAGGTGGCATTCGCCGCGCTCCGCACGCCCCCGTTCCCGCTGCTGGTCAGCCCACTCGAGCCGAGCGACGCCGACACGCTGGTCGACCTGTGGCTCGAGGTCGATCCGGAGCTCCCGGGCGGGAGCAGCGTGCCCGAGACCGCGCGCGCGATCGCCGGCGCGTGGGCACGTCGTACCGGCGGCGAGCCCCGGCGGACCTTCGAGGAGGCGATGCACGTCCTCACTGTGGTGAACGACCCGCCGACACCAGCCCGCGGCAGGCTGCGCCTCCCCGAGCCCGACGAGCGCGACCTACTGGTCGCCTGGATGCGCGAGTTCATCATCGAGGCCCGTCTGGTCGGCGCGGCCCAGGTCGAAACCGTGGTCGACGATCGGGTGCGCTACGGGGGCCTGCTGTTGTGGGAGGACGGGGAGCCGGCGTCCCTGATCGGCCTCAATCATCCCGTGGCCGGGGCGGTGCGAATAGGCCCTGTGTACACGCCTGCCCCGCTCCGGCGGCGGGGCTACGCGAGCAGCGCGGTGGCCGCGGCCAGCCGGCGCGCGCTCGCCGGTGGCGCGACGCGGTGCATGCTGT
>JAFAYP010000119.1 GCA_019240305.1 Solirubrobacterales bacterium | reverse complement strand
GATCAACTCGACATCGAGCCGGCGGGGAAGTTCGCTGCGCTCGACGGCCGCGCGCACGTGGCGCTCGATCCGCTCGAGGATCCGCGCCCGGCCCACCTCCACGTGTTCGCGCACGATCGGCGGCGTGCCCTCGAGCGGCAGCAGGATCAGCCGCCAGGTGGCGGGTCGGCTCGTGACCGCCTGGAGGAACCGCGCTACGCCACCCGCCAGCAGGCCGCTCGGCTCGGCGCCGGGGTCGTCGGGTACCACCTGGTCGAGCTGATCGAGCGAGAGGCGCTCCTCCCGCTCGATCACCGCGCGCAGCAGGCGGTTGAGGTCCGGGAAGTGGTCGTAGACGACCGGGCGGGTGATACCGGCGACGCGAGCGATCGCCTCGATCGAGACACCGGCGTAGCCGCGCTCGAGGATCACCTCGAGCGCCGCGTCGATCAGGTGTTCGCGCCGCTGGTCGGGCGCCATGCGCGGCGCATAGGGCCGGCGACGCCGGGCCGGCGGATGAGACAGAGGCTGTGCGGCCATGCGCTGCCAGGCTAGCGGGAAGATCAGCCGCGCAGGCGGCGACGGCGCCCGCGCCCCTCGAGCACCTGGCGCAGAACGTTCTCGCTCCAGTCGTGCGTGCGCAGCAGCCGATAGCGCTCGGCGGCCACGTTCATGTAGGCCTCGGTCTCGGTGCAGCCCTCGATCAGCCCGGCCTCGCGCAGCATCTCCACGACCGGGCGGTATTCGGTCTCAAGCCACAGCTCGGCCGTGCGCCGGCGGTCGATCGCTTCGCCCTGGCTCTGCATCGCGCGGAACCCCCAGGCCTCGACCGCCTCGGCGAGCTCGTCGTATTCGGTCGGGTCCGACAGCTCGATCGTCGCGCGCGCTGCGGCGGGAAGTGGGACACGCTCGAAGAACACGCGCTCGTGGCTCTTGAGCGGCAGGTCCGACAGCTTCATCGCCTTTCCGGCGTCGATCCGCGTCACAACTTCGGTGACGTAGGCGTCGATGTCGGCGCGGTCGAGCGCGCGGGCCACCGAGACGCGGTGGTGCCCGTCTCGGACGAAGTACAGCTCGCCGACGCGGACCAGATCGACCGGCGGGAACGACTCGCCCCGGCGGGCCGCCGCGGCGATCTGCTCCCAGCGCCCGCGTGAGCGGCCCGAGGTGGGGCGGAAGCGACGGTCGAAGTCGCGTCCGCGTCCGACCGAGCCGACGATCTGGTCCAGGGTCACAACCTGCAGACCGGCCGACCGCTCGGACGCGAAGCCGAGGGCGGCAATCACCTCCTCGTAGGGGAGGACGACCCCGACATCGTCGGGCTCGCCGCGGAGCCGCCCGATCAGCTTGGCGGCCGTGGCTCGCCGTCGCGCGCGCAGGAAGTCGTGCTGGGCGTCTACGCTCGAGAGGCCGGTGGAACGCGATGCCGGCATGGCGCTGAGATTAGCCGCGCCGGCACGGCTGGACCCGCCCGCGGCTCAGCTGGGGCCCTGCAGCCCGCCGGCCGTAGGCGTGGGCGTGCTCGTCCCGGCGCCGGCCTGGGCGAGCAGGCTGCGCCCGGAGTCCGGGTCGAACAGCTGCAGGTGGTTCGCGTCGAACCAGAGCTCGAGGTCCTGGCCCTGCCGGACCCGGCTCTCGGCGGCCAGCCGGGCCGTCATCTGCGTCCCGCCCCGCGTCGACTGCAGATCAGTCCCTCCGGTGTCCGCGGCCAGCTCCTCGAGCTCGCGGGAGGAAACCTGCTCGGACTCGACCATGAAATAGGCATAGAACTCGGAGCCCATCGACTCGAGCACGTCGATGCGGGCCGTGAAGGTGACGCCACGGGAGGCGCGGTCGGCCACGAGGCCGGCGTCCTCGAAGTGCTCGGGACGCAGACCGGCGATCACCCCGCCGCGCGCGCCGCCCGGGCCGCCCTCGAGGCGGCGCCGGAGCTCATCGGGGATACGCACGTTGCCGATCGGGAGCTTCACGCTGTCGCCCTCGATCTCGCCGGGGAGGAAGTTCATCGATGGCGACCCGATGAAGCCGGCGACGAACAGATTATTCGGGTGGCCGTAGAGCTCGGAGGGCGGCCCGACCTGCTGGAGGATCCCGGCGCGCATGACCGCGATGCGGTCGCCCAGCGTCATCGCCTCGGTCTGGTCGTGCGTGACGTAGATCGTGGTGGTGTTCATCCGCTGCTGGATGCGGGAGATCTCCGTCCGCATCTGTACGCGCAGCTTGGCGTCCAGGTTCGAGAGCGGTTCGTCCATGAGGAACACGCTCGGGCTGCGCACGATCGCACGGCCCATCGCCACGCGCTGGCGCTGGCCGCCGGACAGGTTGGCCGGTTTGCGCTCGAGGTGCTGCTCGAGGTCGAGGATCTTCGCGGCCTCATTCACCTTCTGGTTGATCTCCGCGTCAGGGACCTTGGCCAGCTTCAGCGCGAAGCCCATGTTGTCGCGCACGGTCATGTGCGGATACAGCGCGTAGTTCTGGAACACCATCGCGATGTCGCGATCCTTGGGGGCGCGCTCGTTGACCACCTGGCCGCCAATCTTGAGCTGGCCCTCGGAGATGTCCTCGAGCCCGGCGACCATCCGCAGCGCGGTCGACTTCCCGCAGCCGGACGGCCCGACGAGGATCATCAGATCACCATCGGGGACCTGCAGGTTCAAATGCTTGACGGCCTCGAAGCCGTCCGCATAACGCTTGGTGACGTCGTCGAACTGGATCTCGGCCATGTCTGTGAAGCTCCCTTTCTTCTCTCTTTATCCCTTTACCGCACCGGCTGTCAGTCCGGCCACGATCCGTCGCTGGAAGATCAGGACGAGGATCATCACGGGGACGGTCACCACCACCGCCGCCGCGGCGATGTCGCCGTAGGGGACGGTGAACTGGGAGACGCCCGAGAAGGACGAGATCGCAGCCGGCACCGTCTGCGCAGCCGAGGTCGAGGTCAGCGAAATGGCGAAGACGAAGTCGTTCCAGCAGATGATGAACACGATGATGAACGTGGTCACAATGCCGGGCGCAGCCAGCGGCACGATCACCTTCGTGAAGGCCTGGAACGGCGTGGCGCCGTCCACCTGGGCGGCCTGCTCGAGCTCCCACGGGATGTCCCTGAAGAACGCCGACAGGGTGTAGATCGACAGCGGCAGGGCGAACGTCATGTACGGAATGATCAGTCCCGGCCAGGTGTCATAGAGCCCGACTTGACGCCACAGGTTGTACAAAGGCCCCACCAGCGAGATCTGGGGGAACATCGCAACCGCCAGCGAGACGGCGAGGATGGCCCGCTTGCCCGGAAAGTCCAGGCGCGCAATGGCGTAAGCAGCCGACGACGCCAGGAGTACCGCCAGCGCGGTCGAGATCAGCCCGATCCCGATCGAGTTGCGCAGAGCCGCGGTGAACGTACCGAGGCTGAAGATTGCCGAGTAGTTGGACAGAGTCCAGTGGTGGGGGATGAAACTCCCGTCGGTGGCCGACGCCGGCGTCTTGAGCGACAGGAAGACGATCCACAGCACCGGTATGAGTGAGCACACCGAGATGACGAACAGGGCCCCCGACCAGCCCGTGAGGCGCTTGGTGTGCTCGTTCCAGGCGCCGCTCCGGTCGCCACCCCGGGCGGCGGGGCGGATCGCGCCTCCGGTTCCCTCGACGGCGCTCATCGGGCCTCTCCCGGTGCGGCACCGGCGCCGAAGCCTTTGATGAATACGAAGGCGATCAGCGCGACGAACAGGAACAGGAGGATCGACACGGCGGAACCGAGTCCGAGGTTGAGCCGGTCGAGCAGGGTCGAGTAGTTCAGCATCGAGATCGACTCGGTGCCCTGAGCGCCCTGATTGAAGATGAAGATCGTGTCGAA
>JAFAYP010000489.1 GCA_019240305.1 Solirubrobacterales bacterium | reverse complement strand
CGCTTCCGCCTGGGGCTCGGCGCCGGCGAGAACCTCAACGAGCACGTGGTAGGCCAGCGCTGGCCGGCGGTCGGCGTGCGCCACGAGATGCTCGGCGAGGCGGTCGACATCATCGCCGGGCTGTTCGACTCAGCTCCCGGCGACACCGTCAACTACCGGGGCAAGTACTACGACCTCGAGTCCGCGCGCCTGTGGGACCTGCCCGACGAGCGCGTGCCGATCGGCATCGCGGTATCGGGTCCGGACTCCTGCCGGCTCGCCGGTCAGAAGGGAGATCTGATGATCGCCGTCGAGCCCGAGGCCGAGCTCGGCGAGCAGTTCGACCGCGCCGGCGGCGGCGGCAAGTCGCGCGTGGGTCAGGTGGCGATCGCCTACGACACCGACAAGGACGCGGCGGTCGAGCGCGCGCACGAACAGTTCCGCTGGTTCGGACTGGGCTGGAAGGTCAACGCCGATCTGCCCAATCCCGACTCCTTCGAGAGCGCCACCCAGTTCGTCACGCCCGACCAGGTGGAGGAGGCGCTTTCCTGCGGCCCCGACGTCGACGCTCACGTCGAGGCGGTCAAGGCGTTCATCGACGCCGGCTTCGACGAGGTCGCGATCGTGCAGATCGGCGCCGATCACCAGGACAAGTTCACCACCTGGGCCGAAAAGGAGCTCCTGCCGGCGCTCCGCTCGCTATAGGCGCGAGTGATCCGCCATTCGGCGAGCTGCCGGCGCCGAATGGCAGCGAAGTCGCGCCATAGCCGACCGGATCGCCACTCGCCGCAGCCGCCGGCTCGAATGGCAGAAACTCGCGGCGTGGGTGCGATCAGCTGTCTGCGGGCAGCATCGTGCGCGGGCCGAACACCGCCCAGGCGGCGGTCAAGGCGTGCATCTGGTCCCAGGGGCCGACGTTCACGGCCGGTGCGATCAGCGGGCTGTCATCGGCACAGGCGACGCCCTGGCAAACCACGTCGGCGCCGGTGCTCGCACCGGCGTACCAGAGCGGCGTCACGAAGTCGCTCACGTACACGCCGTCCAGCCGGTAGCCGAGGCCCTCGACCGGGTCGGCGATCTCGCGCTGCCAGGTCGACCCGGCGTGCTCGTAGCGGACCTCGAGCGTGGGGTCCTCGAGCATCTCGATCACCTCGTGCGAGAAGTCGCGCGACCAGCCCTCGACGCTCGCCCCCGAGGTCCAGACCAGCGCGTACGGTTGGCCGTAGAAGTCGTGCTCGCCGTGCGGCTCGGCCCCGCCGATCTTCAGGTAGACCTTCCAGCCGCCGGCGCCGAACCGCGCACACGGCGTGCCCCAGGCCGCACTGAGCTGCAGCGTCTGCGCGGACACCGCCCGCTCGACGGCGGCCAGCGCCCGCGGCTTGACCTTGGCCTGATTGACCACGGTGAGCGTCTGGCTGGCGAGGCCGGCGGGGCAGCTCATGGCGGCACGGGCCGGCGCGGCGCCGACGAGGGCCGCCAGCACGCTCCCGAGCACGATGAGCCTGCCCACCATGCGATCGGTGTCGGCCGATCGCGCGGCGCGGACGCCCCCCGCAGGGGGAGGTCAACAAATGGACGAGCCGGCCCCACCCTGACCCTGATCGCCCAGGCGACAGCCAAACGCGCCCGGCAGGATTTGAACCTGCGACCTTTCGCTCCGGAGGCGAACGCTCTATCCCCTGAGCTACGGGCGCGGGGCGTCCTTCAAACCAAGGACACGAGGAGCTTACCTTGCAGATCGCGGTGATCTCAGACACGCACCTCCCGCGGGGTGCCCGGCGGCTGCCGGACGCCTGCGTGGAGCGGCTGAAGGGCGCCGATCTGATCCTGCACGCGGGCGACCTGATGACCCTCGCGGTGTTGCGGGAGCTCGAGAGCCTCGGCCCGGTTGTCGGCGTGCACGGCAACGTCGACGACGCCGAGGTGCGGGCGGCTCTGCCACCCAGCGCGTCGATCGAGGCGGCCGGCGCCACGATCGCCCTGATCCACGACGCGGGCCCGGCCCGCGGGCGGCTGGCCCGGATGCGCCGCCGCTTCCCGGAAGCCGACGCCGTGGTCTTCGGCCACTCCCACATCCCACTGCTCGAGGGCACCAGCGACGGGTTTCAGATCTTCAATCCGGGCAGTCCCACCGAACGGCGCCGCTCGCCCTCGCACACGATGGGAATGGCTCGGGTCGAGGAGGGACGGGTCAGCTTCGAGCTCATCGTCCTCGGCTGACAGACTGCCACTAGATGGACCTCTCGGTTTTCTTCGCGGGCACGGGCGGCTCGATCCCGACCGCGCGGCGTGGCCTGCCGGCCGTGCTGGTTCGCCGGGGCGGCGACCGGATCCTGTTCGACTGCGGCGAGGGGACCCAGCGCCAGCTCGTGCAGTCGGTGGGGCTGACCGAGCTCACCGAGGTATTCCTGACGCACTTCCACGCCGACCACTGGCTCGGTCTGCCGGGTCTGCTCAAGACCTTCGACCTGCGCGCGCGCGAGCGCCCGCTGGCCGTGCACGGGCCACCGGGCCTGCGCGAGCTGGTCACGCTCGCCATGCGGGTGGCCGGACGGGTCCGGTTCGAGCTCCAGCTCGTAGAGCTCTCACCCGGCGATGTGCTCGAGCGCGACGGTTACCGAATCGCGCCCGTCGCGGTCGCCCACCGGGTCTCCAACGCCTTCGCCTACGTGCTCTATGAGGACCCACGTCCCGGCGAGTTCGACCCGGAGACGGCCGCCGCCCTGGGCGTCGTGCCCGGGCCGGAATTCGGAGCGCTCCAGCGCGGCGAGGTGGTGCGCGGCGTGCGCCCCGAGCAGGTCCTGGGTCCACCGCGGGCCGGTCGCAAGCTCGTCATCTCGGGCGACACCTCACCCTCCGAGACGCTCCGCATCGCCAGCCACCAGGCCGATCTCCTCATCCACGAGGCGACCTTCGCCGAGGACGAGCTCAGCCGCGCCGCCGAGACCGGGCACTCGACCGCGGGCCAGGCGGCCACACTGGCCAATGACGCGGCGGTCACGATGCTCGCCCTGACCCACTTCTCGACCCGCTACCCGGTGGGCGTGCTGCGCGACGAGGCTCGCGCGATCTTCCCGCGCACCGTGCTCCCGCGCGACTTCGACACGATCGAGATCCCGTTCCCGGAGCGCGGCGAGCCAGAGCTGATTCGCTGGGAGGACCGGCAGGCCACCGAGATGGAGGACGGCGCCGAGGACGAGGAGGGCAGCCCGGCGGTGGGCGAGCGGGCCTGATGAGCACCGGCACGATCGAGCGCGTCGAGACCGAGCGACTGATCCTCGAGCGCCTGCAGCCCGAGCACGCCGCTGAGCAGCGGCGGCTGCTCAGCGACCCGCGCGTCTCGAGAACCCTGTGGCCGCACACGCCGCAGCCCACCGAGGCCGACCTCCTCGCGGGCCTGGCGGCCAAGGTCGAGCACTGGAACCGGCACGGCTTCGGCATGTGGCTGCTGCGCGATCGCGACACCCGCGAGATGGTCGGCCGCGGAGGCCTTCAGTACACCTACACGGCCGGCCTGAACGACGTCGAGGCGGGGTGGGCGATCGTGCCCGAGCGGTGGGGGCAGGGGCTCGCCACCGAGCTGGCTCACGCGTGCGTCGAGGTGGGCTTCGAGCAGCTCGACCTGCTCGAGATCGTCGCCTTCACGCTCCCCGACAACCTCGCCTCGCGCCGGGTCATGGAGAAGTCCGGCTTCATCTACGACCGCGAGATCGTCCACGTCGGCTTGCCGCACGTGCTGTACCGCCGCCGAGCGGCCTGAGGGGGGCCCGCCGGCCGTCGCCGTCTCGCGCCGGTCGCCCAACCGTACTAACCCCACACTCGGCGCCACCCGCCGGCCGAGATCGCGGTTGGCAACGCTATATGTGGCTGAACCGGCATTCACCTCGGCGGGGGTGCTCGAGTGCGGGGTTAGTACGGTTGGCGGCTGCCGGCGGGCGCCGACGTGGCGCCGACGTGGCGCCGGCGGGCGCCGACGTGGCGCCGACCTGGCGCCGGCGGGCACCGACATGGCGCCGGCAAGCCTGAGCGGTGCGGGTCTGCCGGAACCCCTGTTACTCTCGTTCACGTCGGCCCCTTTAACCCGGTCCAGTGAGACCAGGAAGGAGCGCGTAGAGAGATGGCCACGGTCGTGCTCGACCGCGATGACATGCGCCGCACGCTGGTGCGGATCGCCCACGAGATAGTCGAGAAGAATCCGGACGGCAGGATCGCCCTGGTCGGCATCCACCGCCGCGGAGCGGTGCTGGCGCGCCGGCTGCAGACCTTGACCGGCGAGCTGCTCGAGCCGGCGATCCCGCTCGGGGACC
>JAFAYP010000369.1 GCA_019240305.1 Solirubrobacterales bacterium | reverse complement strand
CGGCGTGGAGGAATAGATCGGGCGCAGGCTTGCCGTTGGCCACCTCGCTGGCGCTGAAGATGTGCCCGGCGAAGCGCTCGTACAGCCCGGTTAGCTCGAGTTTGAAGCGAAGGTTCGCGGGGGCGCTGCTCGAGGCCACGCAGACCGGGTCGGGGATCCGCGCGAGTGCCTCGGTCACGCCGTCGACCGCCTTCAGCTCGGCGGCGAACGCCTGGCGCAGCCGCTCCTCGCCGCGCTCGAACCAGCCTTCGGGCACGCGGGCGCCGAGCTGCGCCTCGACCTCGGCCCGGATCACCTCGGGCGAGCGTCCCACGAACCGCTCGATCACCTCGGCCTCGGACATCTCCACCCCAACCTCGGCCAGCATCGAGACGTCGATCCGCACCGAGATCGGCTCGGAGTCGACGAGCACGCCGTCGCAGTCGAAGATCACGAGTCGGCTCATCCCACGAAGACCTCCGCACCGCGATGCGGGACCAGCACGAGCATGCTCCGCCGCGCTCGCTCAGGTTCGGCGCTCGCCGGTCGCAGGTTGAGCCCGGACGCCGCGCGCAGCACCTCGCGCATCTCCATCTCGGCGAACGGAGCGCCGGCGCAGCGGCGCACCCCGCCCCCGAACGGAATCCACGACATCGGATTGGACGCCGCTTGGTGGGGAGCGAGCCAGCGCTCGGGGCGGAACTCACCGGCACCGCCCCACAGGTCCTCCCGCCGGCAGGCTAGCCACAGGCACGCGGCTACCTGAGCGCCGGCCGGAATACGGTAACCGGCGATCTCGACGGGCTCGAGCAGCAGCCGTGGGGCGATGGTCAGCGCCGGGCGCACCCGCAGGACCTCCTTGACCACCGCGTCGAGATAGGCCGGGTCACCCTCGCGCAGGCGCTCCTGCGCCAGCGGATGCCGAGCCAGCCGTTCGAAGGCCCAGGCCAGCGATGCCGCCGAGCTGTCGTGGCCGCCGACCAGCAGCGCCACGAGCTGGTCGCGCAGGTGCTGATCGCTGGGCGCCTGGCCATCCTCGTCGCGTTGGTGAAGCAGCACGCTGAGCATCGAATCGTCCCCGCCCGGCCGGGCTCGGCGCCGGGTCAGCAGCTCGAACAGCGTCGCATCGAAGCGCTCGACCGCCGCCCGGAAGCCACCCCAGGGGCTGCGAGGCCCGAGGTCCTTGCGAACCACCGCCATCGCCAGTACCCAGGGCAGCGAGCGCACGGTGCCCAGCGCGTCTTCGATCGCGGCACGCAGCCCGGCGACCTCGTCGTCCCCGCGCGCGCCGAACACGACCCGCAGGATGATCTCAAGGGTCAGCTCGCGCATGCGCTCGAGCGCCACCACGCGACCGTGCCACGTCTCGAGCTCGGCCCGGGCGAGCTGCGCGATCATCGGCGCGAACGCGCGCATGCGCTCGCCGTGGAACGGTCCCTGCATGAGCCGGCGCTCGCGCAGGTGCTCGTCGCCGTCCAGGAGCAGGATCGAGTGCGGACCGGCGAACGGGCGCAAGAACTCCCAGCTCTGACCGGCCGGGGCGATCGCCGGATCCAGGCGGAATACCGCGCGCACCGCGTCCGGGCTTGAGAACAGGACCATCGGCTCCTCGGTCCAGTAGGTGCGGATCGTGGCCGGGTCGCCGTAGCGGGCGTGGACCGCGGCCATGAACGCGCCCGGGCGGGTCATCCAGGCAATCGTCTGCCACACGGCCGGCGCGCCCGGACCGGGGGGCAGCTCCCGGGCGGGCGGTTTACGGGGCAACGATCCGCCGCACGCGCCAGATGTGCTCCATCGGCCATCGGCGCGCCCACTCGAGGTCCGCGCCGTGGCGATAGCTGCTCTGCGCGTCGACCGGTGGCCGCGGCTCGATCAGCGACTCGACCGCGAAGCCGTTCGCGACGAACAACCTGATCCACTCGCCGTAGCGAAGCTGGAAGTCGATCGCCTCGCCCGGCTCCTCGTGGCGGTGCAGCTCCCAGTAGTCGACGACCAGCTCGCGTCCGGGGTGCTCGTCGCCCACCGGCCAGGTCAGCTCGAGGATCGGGGTGAGGGCCGAGAACGCGAGCAGCCCGCCCGGCCTGAGGATCCGCGCCGCCTCGGGAATCGTGAGATACGGATCGCAGAACGTCATCGCGCCGTAGTCGCAGAACACCACGTCGAACGACTCGGCCGGGAACGGGGTCGCCTCGGCGTTGCCGTGCACGAGCGGGAAGTCGGCCCCCGCCTCGGCCATCAGCCGCCGGGCGTGCTCGAGCTGTCGCTCGGAGAAGTCGAGTCCGGTAACGCGGGCGCCGAGCCCATGCAGCGCAATCGACCACTGCGCCGCGCCGCAGCCCAGCTCGAGCACGTCCTTCTCGCGCACGTCGTCCAGGATCTCGAGCTCGGCCTCGGGTAGCTGCCACACGCCCCAGGCCAGGCCGCCGGACGCTGCGAGCTGCGGCCCGTGCGTGGTCTGATATTCGTCGGACTGCCGGTTCCACACCTCGCGGTTGTGCAGCGCGTGCGCGCTGTCGGGCAGCCGGGCCATGAGGATCAGTGTCTCAGACGCCTGCCTGACCCCGGCGGGGCTCCGCCGGCCGCCTCGCCGCTACGCCGCGCCGGCCGCCTGCGCCCGCTCGGCGGCCTCGCGCAGGCTTTCCCTTCCAGGGCGGCCCATGACCGGTGAGCGCGATCCCAGCATCGAGGCCGGCCAGCGCGTCGAGCGAGGACAGCGCTCGAGCGCTGTCGGCCGTGGCGGCGCCGGCCACCACGCACGGCCCCTCGCGCCCGGTGTAGGGATCGAGCGTCACGAAGGCATCGCCGACGATCACCGCGCCGCGATCGGCGAACAGCAGCGAGCAGTGCCCGTGAGTGTGACCGGGGGTGAACACCACCTGCGGGCGGCCCGGCACGTCGATTCGGCCGGTCGATCCGTAGGCGCGGACCGACTCGCTGCCCCTGACCCACAGCGCGCCCATCACGGTCATCTCCGTGAAGATCTTCACGAACTCTGGGTGGCGGAAGTAGGGGAGCCGGCTGCGCTCGTGGTCGTAGCGCCACGGGTGCGAGACCACGCGCAGCTCCTCGGCATGTGCCCATACCGGAACGTCCAGCTCGAGCTGCGCGCGGCGGGAGAAGCCCATGTGGTCGAAATGGCCGTGGGTCAGCACAACCGCCTCGATGTCCGCCGTCGAACGTCTGAGCGCCTTCACCGCGGACTGCAGCGAATCCCACGACCGCGGCAGCCCGGTGTCGACCACGGTCAGTCCACCCGTGCCGCCATCTTCCACCAGGTACCAGTTGGTGTGCGCATCCTCGATGCGGTGGATGCGCTCCGCTGCGTTCTGTTCGAGCACGGCGCCCGACTACCCGGCGCCTCCAGCGATTAACCGGCCGCCGCGTCCACGATCCCGAGCGCGGCCTGCAGCTTCTCCGCGCCGCCGGGCGTGAGCGCGATCACGCGGCTGCCCGGCCGGCGCTTGATCCACCGCCGCCGTAGGAGCGCCTCGGTCAGCGCGTCCCCAAGCGCGCCGGCCAGATGCGGCGCGCGCTCGGTCGAGTCCAGGCACTCGAACGCCAGACGCTGGCGTCCGGGCGTCAGCGACTCGACATCCACGCCGAGCGCGCCGAACGTCTCGCCGGCGGTCGGCCCGAGCTCGACCGTCCCGTCGGCCTGGGGGCGCACGGCATCGCGATCGCGCAGGCCGCGGTAGATCGCGACGCCGATCGCGCCGCCGAGGTGGTCGTAACACGTGCGCGAGGGGACCTGGGGCGTCGAGGCGTCTCGGGCCGTCCCCTCGAGCACCCGCCCGGTGATGCTGTCGAGCAGCGGCAGGAGCTGCTGCAAGCCTGGATCTGCGAGCTCGTAGACGGCCTGGCGTCCGCTGCGCCGCACCTCCACCAGCCCGGCGTCGCGCAGCCGGCGTAGGTGGTTGGAGAGCTGGGGCAGGGAAGCGCCGAGCTCGGCGGCCAGGCGGCTCACGGTCGCGGGGCCGGCATGACCGAGCCGGTCCACCACGCGCAGCCGGATCGGGTCGGCCAGCTCCTTGAGCAGGGCGACACGCGGGTCATCCAGGGTCTCGATCGCATTAATAGTTTTGTCGGTCATGAATTATCAATGAACATTTCAGGGTATGCTGAACCGTAATGGTAGCTCGCTCGCTGGCACTTCCGTCATCCGGTCCGCTGCGCCGGATCGCCGCCGGCACGTTGGTCTCGGCGATCGGCAACGGTGCCTGGTACACGAGCTGGGCGATCTTCCTGACGCGCTCGATCGGTCTCTCGCCGGCTGAGGTGGGCCTTGGCATGACGATCGCCGGCGCGTGCGGGGTGGCGGCCGCCACTCCCCTGGGCTGGATCGCCGATCGCCTGGGCGCGCGCGAGATGTTCGCCGGCCTGCTCGGCCTTCAGGGCGTGACCGCCGGTGCCTACGCGCTCGTGCACGGGATGGCCAGCTTCCTGATCGTGTCCTGCCTCGCCCAGGTGGCCGGCGGCGGCACCGGCGGGCCGCGCAACGCCCTGGTGCTCGGTCTGAGCGACGGCGAGGAGCAGCTCGAGACACTCGGCCGGCTGCGCGCAATCAGCCACATCGGCTGGGCGCTCGGAGCGGTCGTCGGCGCCGCCGTTATCAGCGTGGCCACTCAGCCCGCCTATCTCGGCCTGCTCGCGCTGAACGGCGGCAGCTACCTGGTCTATGCCCTGCTCGTCGTCACGGTGCCGCGGGTGTCCACTCCACTCACGCGCCGGGCTCGCGGCGGGATGCGCGTGGTCAGGGACGCCCCGTACATGTCGCTGGCCGGCCTGATGGGCGTGCTCGCGCTGTGCTGGGCGATGCTGTCCAGCGGACTGCCGCTGTGGGTGACGCTCCACACCCATGCGCCACGCGCGATCTCGGCCGTCGTGGTCCTGATCAGCTCGCTCGGCATCGCCGCCTTCCAGGTCCGGGTCAGCCGCGGGATCACCGCGCCGCGCGCGGCGGCTACCGGCACGCTGCTCTCGGGCTGCGCGCTCGCGGCCTCGTGCCTGCTGTTCGCGCTGAGTGCCGGCGGGAGCGGCCTGGCCGTTATCGTCGTGATGCTGGTGGCCGCCGGCCTGCATATCACCGGCGAGCTCCTGTTTGTGGCGTCGTCCTGGGGACTCTCGGTTCCCCTGATGCCGCCGGACGCCCCCGGCGAGTATCAGGGCGTATTCGCCACCGGCGAGGCCGTGGCCCTGATGGCCGCGCCGGCGCTCATGACCACGCTGATCGCCGGCTGGGGTCAGCCGGGGTGGCTGGTGCTGGCGGCCATCTTCCTGGTGCCGGGGCTCGCGGCGCTTCCCGTCACGCGATGGGCGCTGCGGACGCGGCCGTCGCCGGTGGGCTGACCTGCTCGCGAGCGAAGCGCACCCCGCCGCCGAGGCGGACGCGAACGACATCGCCCAGCTGGGGGGCGGGAAGCGGGGCATTGGTGTAGAGCCGACCCTGATCGAGCTCGAGCTCGAGCCGAGCGCCGTCCTCGAGCGGCACGACCCGGGTCACACGCCCCTCGAGTCGGCCGGCCGGGTCGAGCACGACGTGGGCCGGGCGCGTGAGGATCACCTCGCTACCGTCATCCACGCTGCCGTCGAAGCCGAGGAAGCGGGCCACCTCGACGCTCGGAGGGCGCTCGAGCAGATCCCGCGGGGCTCCGGCCGCGACCAACCGGCCGTCGATCAGGATGAGCAGGCGGTCGGCCAGCGCCCACGCCTCGCCCCGGTCGTGCACGACGACGAGCGTCGCGCGGGTGCTCGAGCGCAACGCCGACAGCGCGTCCTCGAGCAGGCTGGCGCGGACCTCGGCGTCGAGGCCGGCGAACGGCTCGTCGAGCAGCAGCACGTCCGGGCGCACCGCGATGGCCCGCGCCAGGTGGACCCGCCGGCGCTCACCCCCCGAGAGGGCGCTCGCCTGACGCGCCGCGAGGTGCTCGGCGCCGATCGCCTTCAGCGCCTCACGCGCGCGCGGCATCCGGTCGGCGCGCGGCACCCCCCACCAGGCGAGGGCCAGCACCACGTTGCTGAGCACGCTGCGGCGGGCCAGGTCGGGCGACTGCAGCGCGACCGCGACGCGTCCGCGGCGCTCGATCTGCCCGCTCGCGGCGGGCAGCGCACCGGCCAGCGCGTCGAGCAGCGTGCTCTTGCCTGCGCCGTTGGGGCCGAGCAGTGCAACGATCTCGCCCGCGCGCAGCTCCGCGCTCACATCGCGCACGACCTCGCGGCGACCGCGACGAACCGTCACGTGCTCGCAGCGCAGCAGGACCTGCTCGTCGGTCACGTCGCCGTCCGGAAGCGCATCCGGATGCCGCTGCCCTGCTGCTGGAGTACGCCCAGACCGCACATCAGGATGAGGATCAACCCAAGGAGCACGATGCCGATCGCCACGGCGTCCGCGTAATACCCGCCAGCCACCTCGTACAGGGTGGCGCTGGCCAGCGTCTGGTTGTAGCCGTAGATGTTGCCGCCGAGCAGCGCGACGGCCGCGACCTCGGACAGCGAGGTGCCGAGGGCGGCGATCACCGCGGCCAGCAC